>NZ_JBSFPX010000196.1:0-13328 GCF_053588415.1 Mycobacterium sp. NPDC003449 | reverse complement strand
CGAAGAACTCGACCGACTACTCTCAGACCCGTCCACATTCGTTGCAGCCACCGCCTGAATCCAAGGCCGAAAAATGGGCAGGTTTGTGTCTGCTCGCCGAAGAACGGGGAGGGGCGGAAATCAGAGCTTGCCTGCCGCCTTCATCGCCAGGTAGTGGTCGGCCAGGGCGGGGGCCAGATCCTCCGCCACGGCGTCGACCACGTCGACGCCGTGGCGGCGCAGCCGGGACGCGATCGCCCGACGGTCATTGCGCGACCGTTCGGCGGCGGCCGCGTCGTACACCTGCGCGGCGTCGGATCGGCCCGTTGCCAGCCGGTCCACCCGCGGATCGGCGACCGCAGCGAGCAGCACCTGATGGCGGGTGCACAGCAGCGGCAACACCGTCATCAGCCCTTCGTCGAGTGCCGACGCGTTCAGATCGGTGAGCAGGACGATCAGCGCTCGGCCCCGAACCCGTCGGTTCACGGCCGAAACCATGGCCGTGGCATCGGATTCCACCAGCGCCGGGGTCAGTGGTGCCATCGCCTCGACCACCGAGGGCAGCAGTTCGGTGCGCGACGCGCCGAACACCCCGGCCCGGGTGACCCGGTCGATGGCGAGGAAATCGACGTGGTCGCCGGCCCGCGAGGCCAGCGCGGCCAGCAGCAGCGCCGCGTCCATCGACCAGTCCAGCCGCGGCCAGCCGCCCGGATCGCTCGCCGTCGGATCGACGCCGACCCGGCCCGCGGAGGTGCGGCCGGTGTCCAGCACGATGACCACCCGCCGGTCCCGCTCAGGCCGCCAGGTGCGCACCACGACGTCGGCGCGGCGCGCGGTCGCCCGCCAGTCGATCGAGCGGACGTCGTCGCCGACGACATATTCGCGCAGCGAATCGAATTCGGTGCCCTGCCCGCGGATGAGAACCGGTATCGCCCCGTCCAGTTCGCGCAGCCGGGCCAACCGGGACGGCAGGTGTTTGCGGGACAGGAACGGCGGCAGCACCCGCACCCGGCCCGAGATCCGGTGCGAACCCTGCCGGCCGGCCAGGCCGAGCGGGCCGATCGAGCGCACCGTCACCGTCTCCGACCGCTGATCGCCGCGCCGGACCGGGCGCAGCCGGGTGACGATCTGAACCCGTTGCCCGGCAGCCACATCCAGTCGATGGGTGCGTGGCTCGGCGCCCGCGCTCGGCGCCCAGGCGTCCCGGATCCGGCCGTGCACCCGGCGCCGCCCGGCGTTGTGCACCGTGAGGATCGCGTCGATGGGCTGACCGAGTCGCGCGGCCGAGTCGCCGCCGCGGGCCAGTTCGAGGCCGCGGGTACCGCCCGCGAGCGCCACATCGGCGGCCACCGCCATGGCCAGGACCGCCGCCAGCACCAGGAAAGCCGTTGCCGGCCAGGGCGCCAACATGATCGGCAGCACGCAGATCAGGGCGACGAGGCCGGCGCGGCCGGTGAGAACCATCAGCGCGGTACCGGCACGGCCGCCAGGATGCCGTCGAGCACGCCGTCGGGTGTGGCGCCTTCCAACTCGGCCTCCGGCCGCAGCGCCACCCGGTGTCGCAGGGTGGAGCGGGCCATCGCCTTGACGTCGTCGGGGGTGACGTAATCGCGGCCGGACAACCAGGCCCATGACCGCGAGGTGGCCAGCAGCGCGGTCGCTCCGCGCGGGGACACCCCGAGCTGCAGCGACGGGGAATGCCGGGTGGCACCGACGATGTCGACGATGTAGCCGAGCACCTCGTGGGCCACCCGCACCTGGCGCACGGCGTCGCGTCCGGCGGCCAGTTCGGCCGCACCGGCCGTCGGGCGGACCGCGGACAGGTCGCGCGGGTCGAAACCCTGCGCATGCCGGCCCAGGATGACGATCTCCTGGTCTCTCGGTGGCAGTGGAACATTCAGCTTGAGCAGGAAGCGGTCGAGCTGGGCCTCGGGCAGCTGATAGGTGCCCTCGTACTCGACCGGGTTCTGGGTGGCCGCCACGATGAACGGGTCGGGTAGCGGCCTGGGCTGACCGTCGACGCTGACCTGCCGTTCCTCCATCGCCTCAAGAAGGGCCGCTTGGGTTTTCGGCGGCGTCCGGTTGATCTCGTCGGCCAGCATCAGATTGGTGAACACCGGCCCGGCGCGGAACTCGAACTCGGCGGTGCGGGCGTCGTAGACCAGCGAACCGGTGACATCGCCCGGCATCAGGTCGGGGGTGAACTGCACGCGTTTGAATTCCAGGCGCAGCGCCGCGGACAGGGTGCGCACCAACAGCGTCTTGGCCACCCCGGGGACCCCCTCGAGCAGTACGTGGCCCCGGCACAGCAGCGCGATCACCAAGCCGCTGACCACGGCGTCCTGCCCGACCACCACTTTGGCGATCTCGTTCCGCAAGGCCAGCAACGCATTACGTGCGGAATCGGAGTCGATGGGTTGCGCTGGCTGAGTCACGACTGGGCGACCTGCCTTTCGATATCGTCGAGTTGGTTGGCGAGGTGGACGAGTTCGGCGTCGGTCGCCGGGGGCGGGCCGAACAGGATGTACCCGGTGGTCGCGGCATCGGCGCCGCAGCGGGCCGCGACCGCGGCGCTCACCGCGGGCGGTGCCGCGCTGCCGGTCAGTCCGAGCCGCGGTAACAGGCGTTGCAGCGCCGCGGTCCGCAGCGCGTCGGCGGCACGGTCGCGGGCCCGTCGGGACCGGTACAGCCTGCCGCGGCCCTCCACGGTCTCGGAGGCGCGGACCACGACCGGTAGCGATTCGGCCACCAGCGGGCCGATCCGCCTGGCCTTCCACACCGCGACCAGCGCGACCACCAGACACAGCTGGATCACCAGCCACCGGACCTGGGCGGGAATGAGATCGGTGAGGGAGCCCGCGCCCGTCGATGCGCCTTCGAAGTGCTGGGGCGCGTACCAGATCACCTTGGGCCGGGCGCCGGCCAGATTCATCGCCAGCGCGGCGTTGCCCTGTTTGAGCAGGCCGGAGTTCGTCATGAACCCGGCCGAGCCGACGACCGTCACGGTGCGGTCACCGTCCCGGTAGCGGACCAGCGCGCCCTGGTAGCAGCGGGTGACCGCGACGTCGTCGTCGGCCTCGTAGGTGTCGGTCGCGCCGAACTGCACTTCACCGGCCCGATCAGCCTCGGCGAGTTCACAATCGGGTTCACCGCCGCCGAACGGGGTGGGATCGCCCGGTCGCAGGTGCGGGGCCAGCGCCTCGCTGGTCTTACTCGCGGGCGCGACCAGCAGGAGATCACCGGGAGCCTGTTCGAGTTGGCGGATCTGATCCTCGCCGGACAGGAACAGTGTCTGCGCCACCACCAGCAGGGTGCCGGGCGTGGCGTTGCGGGTCACATCGTCGACGGTCGCGGCGGTGGTCACGTCGACGCCGTGGTCACGTAGTAGGGCGATCAGCGCGTGGGCCCCGTCGGCGGACGTCGCATCGGGATCCATCCGGCCGCCGGACCTCGGCGCGGTCAGGTAGGTGGTCGCGGTGGCCACCGCGACGATGGCGGCGACGGCGAGTAGCACCCAGCGCACCGTGCGCGGGCGGTCCCGGACCGGCGTGTTGCTCATCGGATCGGGGTCCAGCCGTGCACGGTGGCGGGCGCCGCGCCCACGCCTGCCGGTGCCGGCCGGCGCTCGGGCAGTCTGCCGTCGAGGTCGGCGACCATCCGGTAGGCGGCTTCGGTGCCCGGCTGTTCGCCGTAGGTGACATCGTTGAAGGCGTTTGCGGCGGTGAGCAGTTCGCCGGACAACCGGGGCAGGACGGCCGCGGCGTCGCGCGCGAGTTCGGTCGCGGTGCGCCCCGGCACCGGCTCCAGGATCGCGGTCTCCTCAAGGTGGCGCGCCACCGCCCGCAGCCGGTGCCGGATCGCGGCGGCCCAATTCCCTTCGGCCGCATAATGTTGCGCACTCGCACGGTGCTCGGCCGCACTCAACTCCTGCCCGCCGAACAGCGTGGGGGGCGCGTCGCGGTCGGTGCGCATCGTGCGCCGCGCGATGCGCACCGCCACCACGATCAGCACCACGACGAGGATCGCGAGCACCGCGATGGTGAACCAGCCGCCGGGCACCGTCGACCCTTTGGACGCCAGCCGGTAGAGCAGCTCGTTGATCCAGTCCGTGAATTGTTCGGTGGGTGAGGATCTGGGATAGCTGGGCTTGGTCAGCTCATTCTGCGCGGCGTCGCGCGCGGCATCCCGGTCGATGTCGATCCCTGTCAATGCGTCACCTCACCCGCTGGGTCAGCCACAGCTGGTCGGTGGACTCGGCCGGGCCGCTCGCGCCGGTCTGCAGGACCAGGTCGAAGGCCTCGGCGCGGATGCGTCGATCGGTGTAGAGCAGCACGTCGACACCCGCCGTGAACGGTGCGGTGATGACCTGCCCGATCATGGCGCCGACGGCGACCAGGATCAGCCCGGCCACCATCCGCCCCGGGTTGGCCGGGTCGATGGCCAGCAGCTGGCCGACGATGCTGAACGGGGCACCCACCGCCGAGCCCAGTACCGCGGTGACGATCGCGGCCAGCAGCCAGATTCCGAGCACCCGCCAGAAATCCCTTTTGACCAGTGCGAAGGACCGGGCTATCGCGCCGAACACCGGCATCCGCTCCAACACGATCAGCGAAGGCGCGCACACCAGAACCGTTTTCGCGTAGACCACGCCGATCACGGCGGCCAGTCCGAACGGCGCGACGAGCAGGAAGGCCGCCGCGGGGCCGCCGAGATTCCCGGCGACGACGGCGGCCAGGGCGATCAGCGCCCCGATCACGACGAGCACCAACCCTTCCAGCACGGTCAGCCCGACGAGCGCCAGGAACCTGCCCCGCAACCGGTGCCAGGCCTCGCCGATGGTGATGGTGCCACCGAACACCGAGCGTCCGATGACGACCGTGAGCATTCCGGTCAGCAGCAACGACGCCAGTTGGGTGATCAGCAGCGAGGCGGTCGTGGAGCCGAGGAACACCGCGATCGCACTCGCCGACGGCGGCTCGCCCTGCGGGGTCGGTTCGAACGCGCCCAGCGTGCTCAGCGGCCCGATCTGCAGCAGCAGCGTCACGAGCTGCGCGGCGACCACCACGATCGTGGTGAGGCCGAGGGTGGCCTTCGGGTTGCTGCGGATGTAGGCCACCGCGCCGTTGAAGATGTCGGACAGGCTCAGCGGCCGCAGCGGGATGACCCCCGGCTTGAGCACCGAAGGCCACCCGCCGTATCCGGGGGGCGGGTAGTGGCCGGGCGGTCCGTAGTACCCCTGGGGTGGGTAGTGCCCGGGCGGCGGGTAGCCGGGAGGGGCGTATCCCGGATACGGCGGGCCCGGTGGTGGCGGCGGATAGTGCGGATTCATCCGCCGCCGGGCCTTGGGGAGCGGTTGCTCATGATCACCATCCTGTCCATGACCGGGCGTATTGACAACGTGCTCGGGTTTGCGCGTCGGACGGCCGGCTCGAATATATCGATGGCGCAATCGAATGCGGCGGGGCCACCCGGGTTGGCCTACGGTGGGAACCATGCCGACCGAGATCATCGTGCGCGGGTCCTTCTCCGCATACGAGCCCCCCGAACGGGCCACGGTGCACGCCGGCATCTCCTACGAGGGCCCGGCGATCGAGCCGGTCTATCAGCGGGTGGTGCGTGAGCTGGACGAGCTCAGGGCCTCGATCGAACCGCTGCACCACCCCGACGGCGGGCCGGTCACCCGGTGGTCCGCCCAGCAGCTGCGCACCTGGGCCAACCGTCCCTGGAACAACCAGGGCAAACAGCTGCCGCTGGTCCATCACGCCGGCGTCGGAATCGAGGTCGAGTTCAGTGACTTCACCGCGCTGTCGCGCTGGGTCGGCGGCCACGTCACCGACAACGGCGGATTCGCGCTCTCGCGCATCGAGTGGGCGTTGACCACCGAACATCGCGACCAGCTGGTCGCCGACGTCCATACCCGCGCGGTCGCCGACGCGGTGGCCCGCGCCCAGCGCTACGCCGATGCGCTCGCCCTCGGCCCGGTGCGGCCCGTGACGATCGCCGACGCCGGGATGCTGCGCGGTTCGCCGGCGCAGAGCGGCGGACCGGTCGCGCTGCGGTCCATGGCGGCGCCTCCGGGCGGCGGTGGCGCGCCCGAGGTGGACCTGGTCCCGGCCGATGTCGAGGTGTCGGCGTCGGTCGATGCCCGCTTTCACGCCGGCCCCGACCCGGGCACGGCGTAGGTTTGGCCCATGGCCGAACTCAAGGACAGGCTGCGGGCGGATCTGACCGGCGCGATGAAGGCGCGGGACAAACTCCGCACCGCGACGCTGCGCATGATGCTGGCCGCGATCCAGACCGAGGAGGTCTCGGGCAAACAGGCCAGGGATCTGTCGGACACCGAGGTGATCGCGGTGCTGTCCCGCGAATCCCGCAAGCGCGGTGAGTCGGCCGAGATCTACACCCAGAACGGCCGCGGTGAGCTGGCGGCCAACGAGCATGCCGAAGCGCGGATCATCGACGAGTACCTGCCCACGCCGTTGACCGATGCCGAGTTGGCCGATGTGGCCGATACCGCCATCGCGCAGGTCGCCGAGGAACTCGGGGAACGACCCGGCATGCGGCAGATGGGGCAGGTGATGAAGGCCGCCACGACGATTGCCGCGGGCAAGGCCGACGGCGCGCGGCTGTCGGCGGCGGTCAAGGAGCGCCTGTAGCGGCCGGATGCGGTGGCTAGGCGTTCGCCAGCTCGGAGGCCACCCGGCGCTCGACGAGCAGCGGCACGAAGTCGCGGATCACGCTGTCGTGGAAGCGAAGACGGGCGGTCGCGACGGCGCTGGCGACCCGCTCGGGCGGCACGGCGGCGAAGCGAGCGACGAGCCGGTGCTCGACGTCGGCGATCAATTCGGTTTCGGATCTACCTAACACGACTTATATTTTCCGGCCGATGTGTTTGCTAGGTCAACGCGGGTTCCGTCACAGGTCGGGGCCCGTCGAGCCCGCGTCACATCCGCCACAGCGCCTCCTGGGCGACGCTGGCGATCAGCGACCCGGCGGCGTCGTAGAGCGACCCGACGGCAAGACCGCGGGAATCGTTGTGATTGACCGAGCGCACCTCGTAGCGGTGCCAGGCATGCGGATCGAACGGGCGGTGAAACCAGATCGAATGGTCCAGGCTGGCGGCGAACCCGAGATCGGTACGCGGCGGGCACTGCGGGGGCAGCGCCGCCGGGACCGGACCGAGGTCGGACATGAAGGTCAGGGTGCAGGCCCGGATCAGCGGATCGTCCTCGATCTCGGTCCGCGCCCTGATCCAGAACGGCGGAATGGCGAACTCGGTGTCGTCGCCGTGCATCGTGCGGACATCGAACCATTCGCCGAAGTCGAGGATCGACGTCTTGGGGATCGCGGCGTCGAACTCCAGGCCGGGCGGGAGCTCGGGCGCCCAGTCCACGCCCGGCTCGGGCTGGTGGAACGACGCGATCATCTCCAGGATCGCCGCACCGTCCTGTACCGCGGTGACACGGCGGGTCGCGAACGCGCGACCGTCGCGGATCCGCTCGACCTGGAACTCGACGTCGGCGTCGTAGCGGCCGCCGCGGACGAAGTAGGTGTGCAGTGACTGCGGCAGTTTGCCCCCGTCGACGGTGGCGCCGGCCGCGGCCAGCGACTGCGCGGCGATCAGACCGCCGAACAACCGCTCGACCGCCCCGCGTTTCGGCTCCCTGATCCGGAGCACGTCACCGTCGCGGTCGAATCGCAGCAGTTTGTTGATCCAGCTGGTCGTGGATGCGGTCATCGCCGTCACGCTATCAACCACTTGGTTGAGGCGGGCGTCACGCCCGCTCGGCGACCATGCCGGGCCTCAGCCGAAGGTGTACCGCAGCGGCCGGCCCAGCCTGCGCAGCGCGGGGACGCGGTACACCGCCCGCAGCAGTGCGCGGTTCACCCGGGACAGGTGATGGTGCATGCCGGGCGCGTCCGAATACCAGAGTTCGGCATCGAAGCGCAGGCCGGGGACCGCGTCCTCGAGCTCGCGCGGATCGCCGATGCTCCAGCCCAGTAGGGCGCCGGAGGCCTTGACGCAGCCGTAACGCTGCAGGAACCACAGGCCCCACCGGCCGTACCCGTCGAACAGCAGCTCGCCGGACGGGAAGTGGCCGGTGATCCGGCGGAGCAGCGCGATGCCCTCGTCGGCGGGCAGGTAGGGCGTGACCCCCTCGGCGATCACCAGCACCGGGGTGTCACCGGGCACGCCGTCGAGCAGCGTCGGATCGGTGACCGACTTGGCGATCATCGCGACCTCGGGTTCGAACAGCTTGCGGCGCAACGCGATCACATCGGGAAAGTCGACGTCGTACCAGGTGACGGTGGGTGGCGGGTCGACCCGGTAGACGCGGGTGTCCAGCCCGCAGCCCAGATGCAGGACGGTGCAGTGCGGGTGGGCGTCGATGAACTGCCGGGCCCAGATGTCGTACGCCTTGGCCCGGACGGCCAGCGACGCGTGATCGCTGCGCCGCACCCGAAGCCTGCCGAAGTCGTAGTCGATGCGCTGCAGTGCGTTGTCGGCCACGGTGTCCCGCAGGACCGAATCCGGCCTGCGGCTCTCCATCGCCTTGCCGTACAGAGTGGCCAGGGTGGTTTCCTGCGCCCCGGTGAACGTCACCTTCTCGGTCATTTCCCTTGCTCCTGTTGAAATCGGTCCAAACCATTGCGGGCCAGCGACATCAGATCGGCACCAGCCAGATCCGGCGACATGGCATCGAGCACCGCCGCGCTGATCCGGGTCAGCACCTGCGGGGTCAGGGCGTCGCCGCCCATCGCGCGCAGCAGATGCGGATGCAACACCCACACCCCGAGCCGCATGGCCACGTGCACGGCGGCCAGGGTGCGCAGGTCTTGCTGTGCGGCAGCGCCTTTCGGGGGGTGCTCGGCGAGGTACTGTTCGGTCAGCTCCACCAGGTCGTCGAACAGTTTTGTGGCGCCGGGGGATTCGTCGACCAGCGCCCGCGACACGTAGCACATCACCATGGGTGCGCCCCGGTAGACCTCGCCGACGAAGTCGGGATCGGCGATCGCCCCGCCGTCGACCCCTTCGCCGAGCACCCGCCGCAGATAGTCCACGACGAACGCGTCGCAGGCATCGCGCAGGCCCTGTTTGTTGCCGAAGTGATGCGACACCAGACCGGGCGCCACCGCGGCCGCGGCCGCGATCGTGCGGATCGTCGTCGCCTTGACGCCGTGTTCGGCGAACAACCGCATCGCGGTGTCGCGGATCCTGGCTCGCGCGGTCACATCCTCGGCTGGACGCATGGCCAGTAGTTTAAACACTTGACCAGTAGACTGGTCAAGTGTTCAGTCGACGTGGACAGATGGAAGAAAGCCCCGAACCGGATAACCAGACTGGGCAACCCCTGCAGCGGATACTCTCTTGGCTGTTGGGTGGCATCGGCAGCCCGCAGATTTACTGCGGACTGACTGCGGACCAGCCCGCCCCACGGGATGCGCCGGGCGGCGCCAGCGACAACCTTGAAAACCCAGTGATGATTTTCAAGGTTGAGGCGCTAACCTTGAAATTACACTCACAGAATTCAAGGTTGGACGCTCCTTTGTTCCGGATCCGCTACCAGCCAGTTTTGATCTGAAGGCTGACACGTACGCGGCGGTCATCGATGCCGCCGCGGCGATGGCGCGCGCCGACCAGGCGTCGTCGTTGTTGCCGAATCCTGGACTTCTTGCGCGGCCGGCCACTCTTCGTGAAGCGGTGAGCACATCCGCGCTGGAGGGGACCTACGCCTTTCTCTCCGACGTGAGTGCTTTGAGCTTTCTGGCCATTTCGACCGCCGCGGATTCGGCCAGTGGCTCTCATTCAGCAGTGGCGGGGTGACACAGCACGCATCGGCCGTATCGGACGAATTCGACATACATCGATATTGATTTCCATCGAACCAGGGTGCAAAACCAACACAAGGTGAACACCGCCCAGTCCGCGCCGGCGCCAACGTGAACGCGGTCCAGGCGATGCTCGGTCACGCCTCTGCAGTGTTCACCCTCGTCACCTACGCCAACCTGTTCCCTAACGATCTGGAGCAGGTTTCGGCTGCACTAGACGCAGCTCGATTGAGAGCATTGGAGTCCACTGCGGACCTGCTGTGGACTGGTAAAGAGAAAGGCCCCGAGCTGGAGAACCAGTCAGGGCCTTCTACCTGCATCAACACGAGTCGGGGTGGCGGGATTCGAACCCACGACCTCTTCGTCCCGAACGAAGCGCGCTACCAAGCTGCGCCACACCCCGCGTGAAGCCACGACAGCGTATCGCACCGGGGTGCTCCAAAGCCAAACGGTTACCACCGCCGCCGAGATCGACACCAGGGTCGTTGAACCGGGCGAATCACGACCCTGGTGTCGATCTCGGCGCGGGTGCGGACCTAGCGGCGGGTTTCCCGCAGCACCGCCAGGCGCTCGCGGTACTGCGCCTCGTCGACCTCGCCCTTGGCGTAGGCGTCGCGCAGGGTCCGTTCGCCCTGGCGCCCGCGGACCCGCCGGACCAGGTAGACGACCCCGACGATCACCAGCGTCCAGAACGTGATCGGGACCAGGACGAACCACGGGTTCCAATCGTGGTCGGCGAAGCGGCCACCGTGCTCGGCCAGGAATGTGGTTGCGGTGGGGGTGATTTCGTAGATGTTCATGCCTCAAGCCTGCTCTGCCGCTGCGCCGGGAACATCGGCCTGCTGACGTCAATCGCGGTACGTGCGGACGCGTACCCGTCAGCCCTGCCAGCCCGGACGTACCAGCCCGCTCTCATAGGCCAGCACCACCAACTGGGTGCGATCGCGGGCGCCCAGCTTGGTCAGGATGCGGCTCACGTGGGTGCGGGCCGTGGCCGGGCTCATGAACAGACGATCGCCGATCTCGGCGTTGGTCAGCCCCTCGGCCACCAGGGCCATCACCTCACGTTCGCGCGCGGTCAGATCGGGCAGCGCGGCCGTCGCCGGCGACTTGGCGTGCGCGGCGAACTCCGACACCAGCCTGCGCGTCACCGACGGCGAGAGCAGCGCATCGCCGGCCGCCACGACCCGCACGGCCCGCACCAACTCGGCCGGCTCGGTGTGCTTGACCAGGAATCCGCTGGCCCCGGCCCGCATCGCCTCGAACACGTACTCGTCGAGTTCGAACGTGGTCAGCACCACCACCCGGACCCCGGACAGCGCCGGGTCGTCGGCGATCGCCCGGGTCGCGGCCAGCCCGTCCATCTCGGGCATGCGGATGTCCATCAGCACCACATCGGGGCGCAACCGGGCCGCGGCGGCCAGCGCCCGCCGTCCAGTGTCGGCCTCGGCCACCACCTCGATGCCGTCCTGGGCGTCGAGCAGCGCCGCGAAACCGGCCCGTACCAGCGCCTGGTCGTCGGCGATCAGCACCCGAATCGTCATGCCCGGTCACTTTCCTCGAAGGGGAAGCCGGCCCGCACGCTGAACCCGCCGCCGGGGGCCCGCCCGGCATCGAAGTCGCCGCCCAGTGCCCTGGCGCGTTCCCGCATGCCCGCGATGCCGGTGCCGCCGGTGTCCGGGGTGCCGCTTCGTGGGCCAGGCGAGCGAAGCGACGGGGAACGAGGCGAGCCGTCATCGTGGATCGACACCCGCAGCCGGTCCGGCTTGTAGTCGACCGTGACGGTGGCGTGGGCGGCGGTGGAATGCCGCACCACGTTGGTCAGCGACTCCTGCACGATGCGCGCGGCGGCCACGTCGATGACCGCGGGCAGTGGCCTGGGCTCGCCGTGCACGGCGGTCGCCACCGTGAGCCCGGTGGCCCGCGCCGGCCCGAGCAGGGCGTCGAGATCGCCGATCCCCGGTGTCGGCGCGGTGGGTTCTGTGCCGTCGGCGCGCAGCGCGGTGACCAACGAATGGACATCGGAAATCCCTTGGCGGCTGGCCTCTTTGATCGCTGCCAGGGCCGGCCCCGCGCGTTCGGGTTGCCGGTCGAGAAGCTCCAGCGCGACCGAGGACTGCACGTTGATCATCGACAGGCTGTGGGCGAGCACATCGTGTAGCTCGCGGGCGATGGCCAGCCGGGCCGCGGTCGCCTGGCGCTGCTGCTCGGTGCTGGCCTGGGCGGCCATCGCATCGCGGCGCTGCCTGCGCGCCACGAGCACCGAGCGGCGCTGCCGCACCCCTTCGGCGATCGCGAGCAGCACCAGCAGCCACGAGCCCACCGCGCCGACCGCCTCGAGCGGGGGACCGGGCCCGCCGCGCAGCCACGGCACCAGCCACGCCATCGCCACCCAGCCGATCACCGGCAGCGGATAGGTCCACCACCGCGGGCCCACCGTGGCGGCCCCCAGGAACGCAACCACCAGGGACAGGAACACCGGCCCAGGCCCGAAGACCGCGACATAGGTCACCGTGATCGCCAGTACCGCCAGCAACACCCGGTAGGGGTAGCGGGTGCGCAGCAGCAGCACCACCGGGCCGGCCAGCAGCAGCAGATATCCGAACCAGTTCAGCGGCTCCAGATGCGGTAGCCGGTGGCGGACGCCGGTACTGCCGAACACCTGGATGGCCGCGACGACCAACGGCACCAGCCACACCACCGGTCGGCGGAGGTACATGTCTGCAGAACCTAGTCCGCGATCGGCCACCCGGGCATCCGCATCGCGACGTACATCACGCTGCGCCGGGCGTCGGATGCGGGAAGCAACCGGGTTGTCGGTGGCGTTGTACACACCAAGACCGACGACAAGGGACTGGAGTATTCCCATGACCGCGCTGGGCGCCGCCATCTACCTGGGCTTTTTCGCCCTGGCTGCGTTATGGCTGTTGCTGACGGCCGATCACGACCAGGAGCCGGACCTCTCGAACTCGGCCAGCACGGCCGCGGAGCCCGAGGGGTCCAGTCCGTGGGCGGCCAGCCAGTCCGCGTCGAAGTAGGTATCGGCGTAGCGGTCGCCACTGTCGGCGAGCAGGGTCACCACCGACCCGCTGCGGCCGTCCGCGATCATCTCGGCCAGGACGCCGAACGCACCCCACAGGTTGGTTCCGGTGGACGGCCCGACCCGCCGGCCCAGCACCGCGCTGACGTGATGGGCGGCCGCGATCGAGCCCGCATCGGGAACCGCCACCATCCGGTCCACCACATCGGGCAGAAACGACGGCTCCACCCGCGGCCTGCCGATGCCCTCGATACGTGACGATGCCCCGGTGACGAGGTCGCCGCGGGCCTGCGCATAGCTCGGGAAGAACGCCGAGTTCTCCGGGTCGACGACGCACAGTCGGGTGGCATGACGGCGGTAGCGGATGAACCGGCCGATCGTGGCACTCGTCCCGCCGGTGCCCGCACCCACCACGATCCACTCCGGAACCGGATGCGGCTCCAGCCGCATCTGTTCGAAGATGGATTCGGCGATGTTG
>NZ_JBSFPX010000195.1:0-13583 GCF_053588415.1 Mycobacterium sp. NPDC003449 | reverse complement strand
GGGTGGCGCGCAGCAGCGCCACCCCCTTGACCGATGAGCAGGTCAAAGAGGTGGTGCGCAACCTCACGGCCGACGGATCCGGCGCCGTGGTCGACGGTGCCATCGACCGGGATGCGATCGAAGACTTCATCGCCGAGGTGTCTCACCACGACGCCGGACCGGAGAACGTGAACCGGGTCGCGGCCAGGCTGGCCGCGGCCGGTTGGCCGCTCGCCGGCGTCGACCGCGACGCGGCTGAGCGGCTTTAGCGCCCGTCAGGCCCGCAGCGATGCGGTGTCGATCACGAAGCGGTACCGCACATCGCTGGCCAGCACGCGCTCGTAGGCCTCGTTGATGTAATCGGGCTGGATAACCTCGATCTCGGGTAACGCTTCGTGCTCGGCGCAGAAGTCAAGCATCTCCTGGGTTTCCGGGATGCCGCCGATCATCGAGCCGGACAGGCTGCGCCGCATCCCGGCCAGCGGGAACGGCGGGACCTCCATGGCGTGTTCGGGCATGCCCAGTTCGACGAGGGTGCCGTCGACCTTGAGCAGGCTCAGGTAGGCGCCTAGGTCGAGATTGGCCGAGACGGTGTTGAGGATCAGGTCGAACGATCCGGCCAGCTTGGCGAAGGTGTCCGGGTCGGAGGTGGCGTAGTAGTGGCTGGCACCGAGGCGCAGGCCGTCCTCCATCTTCTTCAGCGACTGGCTCAGCACGGTGACCTCGGCGCCCATCGCCTTGGCCAGCTTGACGCCCATGTGCCCGAGGCCGCCGAGGCCGATCACGGCGACCGTCTTGCCGGGGCCGGCGTTCCAGTGCCGCAGCGGTGAGTACAGGGTGATGCCGGCGCACAGCAGGGGGGCGGCCGCGTCGAGCGGGATGCTGTCGGGGATGCGCAGCACGTAGTTCTCGTCGACGACGATGGCGCCGCTGTAGCCGCCGAAGGTGGGCGAGCCGTCACGCTCGGTGGAGTTGTAGGTGCCGTGCATGCCGTATTCACCGGTGCAGTACTGCTCCAGGCCGGCCTTGCAGTTGTCGCATTCGCGACAGGAGTCGATGAAACAGCCGACTCCCACGTGATCGCCGACCTTGTACTTGGTGACCTCCGAACCCACCTCGGTCACCACGCCGGCGATCTCGTGGCCGGGGACGACGGGGTAGTTGGGCTGGCCCCACTCGGCCTTGACGGTGTGGATGTCGGAATGGCAGATGCCGGCGAAATGGATGTCGAAGGCCACGTCGTGTGGTCCGACATCGCGACGGTTGATCGTGGTCTTGGTCAGGGGCCCGGTCGCCGAGTTTGCGGCGTAGGCGGAAACAGTGCTCATCTCAGTCCTCTTTGTCGTCTTTGTCGTCATCAGGGCATGCTTGTGGATTCGGTCGACGGGCAAGTTGACGTTGCCGCACCGGGCAGCCCCACGGCACTTCAACTACATATGCGTCAACCTTAATCCCACAATCGACTGTGACGTTGTTCCCTGGGAATTCCCTGGGCGTCTTCGACGGTGGAGTCCCCTGAGGTCAGCCCGGCGACACCCGATACCTGTCACATGACAGACACACGTGACCCACGTTGTTAACCGGCCGCAGGCGATCGGTTACACGCGGGCAACCACGGAAACATCGCAATCCCGAAAACTGTCACTCGACAGAAATCAGTTCGCCGAACGGCATCGTGACATCGGGAGACACGTGACCAGCGACGTGACGAGCGAGACCGCCAACACCGCGGGAGCAAAGGCCCATGCGCGCGCGCAACACGGCCGCACCACCGATTTCATGCGCCATGTGCCGGCCGCTGCCGGCCCTACGGCGCCCGACGGTGTGTCCGCAGACCGCCTCGTGTGGTCGGAGACCGTTGCCGCGGGCGGATACACCACCGCGGTATTTGCGCGGGGAACGCGGGTCCGGCTGACCGACCTCGACGGCGACGCGTGTGCCCACCTCCTGATGCACCGTGCCGATGGACCTCACGAGCGGCTGAACGTGGCCGACACCGTCAAAGTGCCGTGGCAGGCGTATCTCGGGCCCGGGCATCCGCTGCTCAGTGGTTTCGGCCGTGTCCTGGCGACGATCGTCGCCGACACGTCGACGGTCCACGATGCGCTGACGGGCACCACCACCCGTTCGGGAAACGAGGCGAAGTACGGGGCCGCGGGCCCGCAGTCGGCGTCACCGGCCGGGCGTGACCTGCTGTTACTGGGGGCGCTCAAACACGGCCTCGGACCACGTGATCTGCCGCCGTCGCCGTCGTTCTTCAAGGGCGCACGGGTGGCATCCGACGGCACGCTGACGTGGACGGGATCCGCCGGGCCCGGCACGGCGGTCGACCTGCTCCTGCACCTGGACCTGATCGTGCTGCTCGCGAACACTGCGCACCCGTTGGATCCACGGCCGGACTTCACCTGTTCACCCCTTCGGGTGCAGGCCTGGGCCGCGGCCGACGAGCTCGATGCGCTGGTCGCGGGCGATCTCATCGGACCACTCGGCCCCGAGCACCGCCAGGCGATCGCGAATACCGACGCCGATCTTGCAGCCAGAGGAGTTCTGTGACCATCCCCGCGCTTGTCCCCGGCACGGTGCTGCTCGACCAGACTGTCGCGGCACGCGCCCCCTGGTCGGCCGTCGTCAGCCGCGGCGACGTCCTCACAATCGTCGATCTCGCCGGCAACCAGGCCGTCGACTGCCTGCTCTACTGGGCCGACGACACCGCCGTGCGTTACTCCGCTTCGGAGACCATCGGTCGACAGGGCCGGATCACACTCACCACCGGATCAGTACTGCGCGCAGACACCGGGCTGGCACTGATGACGGTGATCGCCGACGAAGTCGGTGCGCACGACACTCTCGGCGGCGCGTGTTCGAAGGAGTCGAACACCTTGCGCTACGGGCAGCACACCCGCGCGCAGCACGGGTGCATGGAGAACTTCCTCATCGAGGGGGCGAGATACGGGCTCGGCGCCCACGATCTGGCCAGCAATATCAACTGGTTCATGAACGTGCCCGTCGACCCCAACGGCGCACTTGGCATCGTGGATGGACTGTCGGGGCCCGGCAAGCGGGTTGCGTTGCAGGCCGAAGTCGACACGCTGGTCCTGGTGTCCAACTGTCCGCAGATCAACAACCCCTGCAACGCCTTCGACCCGACGCCGGTCCGCATTATCGTCAGCCGCCCTGGCGAGGCGTCGTGACCGACACCGTCCTCGTCGCCAACCGCGGCGAGATCGCCGTTCGACTCGTGCGCGCGGCCCGGACTCTCGGCATACGCACCGTGGCCGTGTTCTCCGATGCGGACCGTGGCGCACCCCACGTGCACCTGGCCGACGAGGCCGTCCGGCTAGGGCCCGCCGCGCCGACCAAGAGCTACCTGCGCAGCGAAGCGATCGTGGCCGCGGCAGTGGCGACGGGTGCGGGGATGATCCATCCCGGATACGGATTCCTGTCCGAGGACGCCGAATTCGCCGAGTCCGTCGAGCGCGCCGGCATCACGTTCGTCGGCCCGACACCGCATCAGCTGCGCGTGTTCGGCACCAAGCACACCGCACGTGCCGCAGCGATGGCGGCCGGAGTGCCGGTGTTCCCCGGGTCGGGCTTGCTGGGCAGCGCCTACCAGGCAGTGGCCGCGGCCGACACCATCGGATATCCCGTGATGCTCAAGGCGACCGGTGGCGGCGGGGGGATCGGCATGCAGGTCTGCCGCGGCGCCGACGAACTGCGGGCCGCCTTCGACCGCGTGACGCGACTTGCCGAACGCAGCTTCGGCTCCGCCGGTGTGTTCATCGAGCGCTTTGTCGATCATGCCCGCCATGTGGAAGTTCAGATCTTCGGTGACGGTGCGGGTCGCGTCGTCTCGCTCGGGGACCGGGACTGCTCGCTGCAGCGCCGCAACCAGAAGGTGATCGAAGAGGCGCCCGCGCCCGCACTGCCGGAACACGTTCGGATGCAGTTGCACTCGTCGTCACGTGAGCTTGCCGCGTCGATCGCCTACCGCTCGGCGGGCACCGTGGAGTTCGTCTACGACCCGAGCCGGCAAGAAGCCTCCTTCCTCGAGGTGAACGCGCGACTGCAGGTCGAGCACCCGGTGACCGAGGCCGTCACCGGGGTCGACCTGGCCGGCTGGATGTTCCGGCTCGCCCGTGGCGAGAACGACGTGCTGGCTGCGCATCTCGACGCCGGTGAGAGCACCGGAGTGGTGCCGGTGCGCGGCCACGCCGTCGAGGCGCGGATCTACGCGGAGGACCCGGCACGGGACTACCGTCCGAGCACCGGCACGCTGACCGCGGTCAGATTTCCCGACGGCGGCCATATCCGCGTCGACACCTGGGTCGAGGAGGGCACCGAGGTCTCGGCGTCCTATGATCCGCTGCTGGCCAAGGTGATCACCGCGGGCACAGACCGCGACGAGGCGTTCGAACTGATGGGCTCGGCGCTGGACGCAACGGTACTGCACGGCATCGAGGTCAACGTCGGCTTACTGCGCGCCGCGGTCGACCGTCTCGACGTGCGTAACGCCAGACACAGCACCGCCACGCTCGCCGACGTCGACGACCCGCGGCCACGGGTCACCGTCGAACGCGCGGGACTGTTGACCACGGTCCAGGACCTGCCCGGCCGGGTGGGGCTGTGGGACGTCGGCGTCCCGCCGAGTGGGCCCATGGACGACCTGTCGTTTCGGCTCGGCAACCGGGCGCTGGGCAACCCCGAGGGCGTGCCGGGACTCGAGTGCACCGCCTCGGGACCCGCACTGCGCACCAGTCATCCGATCACGGTGTGCGTCACGGGTGCGGAATGCCTTGTCACGGTGAATGGTTCAGCAGTGCCCATGTGGGAGCCGATCACCGTCCCCGCAGGCGCAGTGCTCGACGTCGGAACGGCCGAGACAACCGGCCTGCGAACCTACGTCCTCGTCGCCGGAGGGCTCGACGTGCCGGGGTATCTCGGCAGCGCGTCGACATTCACGCTGGGCCAATTCGGTGGCCACGGTGGTCGCCGGCTGGTGGTCGGCGACGTGCTGCGGGCGGTGCCCTCGACGGACGCCGTCGGCGCGACCGGCCCGGTGCCGTCGGATCAGCGCCCGGCGATGCCCTCGAACTGGGAGTTGGCGGTCACCGAGGGTCCGCACGGTGCACCGGAGTTCTTCACCCGCACCGACATCGATACGCTGTACGAGGCGAGCTACCGCGTGCACTTCAACTCCGCACGCACAGGCGTACGTCTTGAGGGGCCGAGGCCAGAATGGGCCCGCCCCGACGGTGGGGACGCCGGCCTGCACCCGTCGAACATCCACGACACCGCCTACTCCGTCGGCGCACTCGACTTCACCGGAGACACCCCGATCCTGCTCGGGCCCGACGGGCCCAGCCTCGGTGGTTTCGTGTGCCCGGTGACCGTCATCTCAGCCGACAGGTGGAAGCTCGGACAACTGCGTCCGGGTGACACGGTCCGGTTCGTCGCTGTCCGCGCGGCGGAAGCGCCGTCGCGCAACCTGTCCGGGATCGGCCGTGGTGCGTCGACAGCCGTGCCGCGTACCGGAGGGGACCACGACGACGGCGTCCTGGCCCGCCGCGACGGTGTCCCCACCGTGACCTATCGGCGCAATGGTGAGGACAACGTGCTGGTCGAGTACGGCGACATGGTGCTCGACCTGGCCCTGCGGGCGCGTGTGCACGCACTGCACCGAAGGCTGCAGGCCGACCAGCTCGACGGCATCCTCGACCTGACGCCGGGCATCCGGTCCCTGCAGGTCCACGTGGACCCCGACCGGGTGTCGATCGACCGGCTGCTGGGCCTGCTGTTCGAACTGGAAGAGGACCTGCCTGCGACGTCTGACCTCGTCGTGCCGAGCAGGTCGGTCCGGTTGCCGCTGTCGTGGGACGACCCCGCGACCAGGGAGGCCATCGCGCGCTACACCTCGGGTGTCCGCGACGACGCTCCGTGGTGTCCGTCCAACATCGAGTTCATCAGGCGGGTAAACGGTCTCGCGTCGCAGTCCGACGTGTTCGACATCGTGTTCTCCGCGGAGTACCTGACGCTGGGTCTGGGGGACGTCTACCTCGGAGCGCCGGTCGCGACCCCGCTGGACCCGCGACATCGGCTCGTCACGACGAAGTACAACCCCGCCCGCACGTGGACGGCGGAGAACTCCGTCGGCATCGGCGGCGCATACCTGTGCATATACGGGATGGAGGGCCCCGGCGGCTATCAGTTCGTGGGCCGCACGACTCAGGTGTGGAGCCGCTACCGGCACACAACGCCGTTCGAGCCGGGCAGTCCGTGGCTGCTGCGCTTCTTCGACCGGATCTCGTGGTATCCCGTGTCGGCCGACGAATTGCTGGATATGCGTGCGGATCTCGCCGCCGGGCGAGGGGCGATCGACATCACCGAGGGCACCTTCTCGCTCGCCGAACACGAACGCTTCCTTGCCGACAACGCCGCATCGATAACCGACTTCCGCGTCCATCAGAAGGCGGCGTTCGACGCCGAGCGCACGGCATGGGAGTCAGCGGGGGAATTCGACCGCGCCGAGCGGGCGGAGTCGAGGACTGCGACGGTGCTGACCGATCTCGTTCTCGACGAAGGGGATCGACGCGTGGACGCGCCGTTCGCATCCAGCGTGTGGAAAGTCGAGGTCGAGGTGGGCCAGAGCGTGGTGGCCGGTCAGTCGTTGCTCGCATTGGAGGCGATGAAGATGGAGACCGTGGTGAGTGCACCGACCGATGGGATCATCACCCAGGTGCTCGTCGAGGCGGGTAACCAGGTGGAGCCCGGTGCGGCGCTGGTAGTGGTGGGCCCGTCCGACGGCCGCGACGTGACCGGAATCCCGGCATGACGGCTGTCGAACGGGTCCGTGCCGCCTACGCCGCGATTGCCGCGGTCGACCGGCCCGAGATCTGGATCTTTCTGCGCCCCTTGGCCGATGCGCTCGCCGACGCCGAGCGTGTGGACGCCGCGGTCGCGTCGGGAGCCGAGATGGCGCTGGCCGGACTGACCGCGGCGGTGAAGAACAACGTCGATGTCGCGGGTCTGCCCAGCACCGCCGGATGTCCGGCCTACACGTCGACTCCCGCGGTCACCGACGCCCCGGTCGTCGCACGGTTGCGGGGGGCGGGTGCGGTAGTGATCGGTGCCACCAACCTCGACCAGTTCGCCACCGGTCTGGTCGGGACGCGTAGCCCGCACGGCGCAGTACGCGATGCCAGGCGGCCCGACCGGATCTCGGGCGGGTCGAGTGCCGGGTCGGCCGTGGCGGTGGCCCTGGGCCTGGTCGACGTCGCGATCGGAACGGACACCGCCGGATCGGGTCGCGTGCCCGCGGCCCTGCAGGGCATCGTCGGTATCAAGCCGACCTACGGCGTGGTGCCGACCGACGGCGTCGTGCCCGCGTGCCGCTCCTATGACTGCGTCACGGTCTTCGCCCGCGACGTCGACACGGCCGATGTCGCGATGGGGGTGATGGCGCGCGCCGATGTGCACGCCAGTGCGCGACCGTTCCCGCCCGACGCGCCGCTGGCCGCTCCCGAACGGCCGGTGGTGGCGGTTCCGCGCGACCTGCCCGGCCTCTCGGAAGCGTGGCGGACGGGATTTCTGGCCGCATGCGACCGGCTCGCGGATCGGGGTGTGACGCTCAGGGAGATCGATCTCGCGCCGTTCCTCGAGGCAGCCCGGCTGCTGTACGACGGCGGTCTGGTGGCCGAGAGATATGACGCCGTGGGCGAGTTCGTCGATGCCCACCAGCGTGAGGTCGACCCCACCGTGGGAGCAATCGTGTCGGCAGCCGGAACCGTGTCGGCGGCGACGTTGCTGCGTGACCGCACGCGACTCGGCGAACTCACCGCCACCGCGCTGGCGGCACTCGACGGGTGCGACGCCCTGCTCCTTCCGACGACGACCGACCATCCGAGGATCGCCGACGTCGCCCTCGAACCGATTGCGGTGAACTCCCGGCTCGGCACATACACCAACTTCTGCAACCTGATGGATCTGTGCGCGGTGGCCGTACCGTCGGGCATGGCGGGCGATGATCAGTTCGGCGTGTCGGTCATTGCACGATCCGGCGCGGACGCCGTTGCGATGGACGTGGCGCGGCTCGTGACGGCTCCGTCGGACCCGGTGGCCGCCGCCGGGGCCGTCGCACTGGCGGCACATTCCTCCGGAGCGCCGTGGCCGGCTCGCGTCGGCATCCCGACGACCGCACTGCTGGTGGTGGGCGCACACCTGAAGGGGCAGCCGCTGGCATGGCAGCTGACCGATCGCGGCGCGCGGTGGACCGGCGCGGTGCGCACCGCACCGCTGTACCGCCTCGCCCGCCTGGACACCACGCCGCCCAAGCCCG
Source organism: Mycobacterium sp. NPDC003449 (assembly GCF_053588415.1). Taxonomy (NCBI): domain Bacteria; kingdom Bacillati; phylum Actinomycetota; class Actinomycetes; order Mycobacteriales; family Mycobacteriaceae; genus Mycobacterium; species Mycobacterium sp. NPDC003449. The sequence goes on along the minus strand of NZ_JBSFPX010000195.1, from coordinate 5,272 downwards.
GACTGATGCGGGTTGGGCCAGAAGACGGCGTCGCGATCGGCGGCGAACTGTGGCTGGTAGGTACCGCGATGCTCGGCGATTTCCTGGCCGCCCTGCCTGATCCGATGGCCCTGGGCCGCGTGACGCTGTCGGAAGGCACCGAGGTGGTCGGATTCACCTGCACCCTCGGCGCCTGGCGCGACGGTGAGGACATCTCCCGGCACGGGGACTGGACGACGTACCTGCGTTACGCGGAGTCTGTGCTGCCTGCCACGCCGCCGGGCGCCGCGCGGGCGTAACGGTCCGCCTCCGCGCGGCTACGTTCACGAACGGCGGGGATGTCGTCGCCTGCGACGCCGAGCACGCGCATGCAGGCGTCGGCCACATGCACCGGCAGCTCGGACCGCTCTGCGCCCGGCGGCACGGACCACATGTTGACCAGCGACTCGACGAGGCGGAACGGCAGATCGGCAGCGGCGCTGTGGACGCCGGTTTGAACAGCGACGGCCCGGCTCAACGCGAGATAGTGCAGCCGCAGCCGCTCGCGGTCCGACCAGAACGGCTCCAGCTTGGCGTCGCGCAGCTCAGGCATCAGATACAGCGCCCCGAGATTCCACCGGCCGCTGAGCAACTGGTCGCCGTCGAACGCCGCCAATGCGTGCAGGTGCTCGGCTGCGGTGAGGGCAGGCTCGGCGCCGAGCAGGCTCGGGATGTACGACAGCGTCGGCGTGACCGTCTGGCTGAGCAGGGCACAGAGGATGTCGTCCTTGGTCTTGAAGTAGTGGTACAGCGAGGCCTGACGGATACCGACCGAATCCGCGATCATCCGCGTCGAGGTACCGGTGTAGCCGAGCGTGGTGAATAATTCGCCTGCAGCATCCAGGATTTCGTCACGCGCACTGGTTCCCGGACGCCGTTGATCGTGCAGGCGCGGTCGTCCTGCTCTGGCGAGCGTCATGGTCCCATCGTGGACCATGGCGGGCCTACGGCGGTAGCCATCCGGTTTCTGTCACACGATAGAAACGCGCGATACGAATCGGTTACCTGCGCCGTCAATTGGTTACGCCGGCGATACCTGTCAGGGCCGCGGCCCGTGAAAACTGTCAACTGACAGGCCAACCGGCACACCGACGTGCCGCGCTATCTCCAGATCCGACCCAGGGAGTGCTTCGATGGGCATCGCCGTCTCCACAGCCGAGGCTCCCAGCGTGCATACCGCGGTGCCGCCGATTCCCGATCCGGTCGCGACCGTTGGCGACCTTCGAGTCACCTTCCGCCGCAACGGCCGCGACGTGGCTGCCCTGCGCGGGGTATCGCTGTCCATCGCACCGGGGGAGATCCTCGGGCTGGTCGGTGAGTCCGGTTCCGGGAAGAGCGTGCTGGGGTTCACCCTTCTCGGCCTGCTGCCCAAACAGGCCAGGATCGATGGGACTGTGCGCGTCACCGGTTCGGACATGATCAACGGCGACGCCAAGTCGCTGCGCAAGGTCCGCAGGCTCGACCTCGGTGCGGTGTTTCAGGATCCGATGACGTCACTGAACCCGACCATGCGGATCGGCCCTCAGGTCGCCGAAGCCGCGGGCAGCGAGGAGGAGGCGTTGCGTCTGCTCACCGCGGTCGGGATACCCGACCCCGAGCGACGCCTGCGGGCCTTTCCCCACGAACTGTCCGGCGGCCTGCGGCAACGCGTGATGATCGCCATCGCAATCGCGGGCGATCCCGAGTTGATCATCGCCGACGAGCCGACCACCGCGCTGGACGTGACGGTGCAGGCTCAGGTCCTGCGGTTGTTGCGGCGACTGCGTGACGAACTCGGTTGCAGCATCGTGATGATCACCCACGACCTCGGCGTCGCCGCCCAGATCTCCGACCGGATCGTCGTGCTCTACGCGGGTCGCATCGCCGAGACCGGCCCAACCGCCGACGTACTCGCCGCACCCGCACACCCATACACCCACGGGCTGCTGGGCTCCCGCCTCACACTTGGCACCGCCCGCGACCGCCACCTTGCCGCGCTCACCGGGTCTGTGCCCAGCCCGACGGCGCCACTGCCCGGATGCGCGTTCGTACCGCGGTGCGCACTGGCCACCGGCGACTGCGCCGAGACGCCGCCAGACCCGATCACGGTCGCGCCCGACCGGACGAGTGCCTGCCTGTTACCGTTCGACCAGGTCGCGGGCACGCTGGGCACGGCGTCGACCAACACGTCGGAGCCCTTTCCGACCGCCGTCGAGCGGACACCCCAGCCGCCGTCGGTGGTGCTGAAGGATGTGTCCAAGAGTTTCACCGTGGCGCGGCGATGGCTGGACCGCTCACCTGGGCAGCGCGGCAAGCTGCGTGCGCTGCACAGGGTTTCGCTGAGCATCGGCCACGGAGAGTCGGTGGCGCTGGTGGGCGAGAGCGGGTCTGGCAAGTCCACGTTCTTGCGCATCATCGCCGGCCTGGAGAAGGCGACCTCGGGAACCGTCGAACTGGCAGGCGGACAACGCCCGCAGATGGTGTTTCAGGACGCGGGCGCATCGTTGACACCGTGGCTGTCGGTCGAGGAACTGGTCGCCGAACGGCTCCGTGACGGCAAGTCGACGCGAACACAGCGCCGGGAGGCCGTCATCGAGGTACTCGAGCGCGTCGGCCTGCCCGCCGAAATCGCGAAATCGCGTGCCGGGGAGCTGTCGGGCGGTCAGCGGCAGCGGGTGTCGCTGGCCCGCGCCACGGTGGTGCCGCCTTCGGTGTTGCTGTGCGACGAGCCGACCAGCGCGCTGGACGTGTCGCTGGCCGCGTCGGTGCTCAACCTCATCGGCGATCTGCGCCGCACACTCGACATGTCGGTGGTGTTCGTGACCCACGACCTGTCGGTGGCGCGCGTGGTCGCCGACCGGATCGCCGTCATGTACCTGGGCCGCATAGTCGAGATCGGTCCCGCTGAACGGGTGATCGGCGACCCCGCCCACCCTTACACCCAGGCGCTCGTCGACTCGGTTCCCGACCTGGGCCGCGAATCCCGGTTACTGGCAGGCGAACCCGCGAGCCCGTTGTCACCCCCTGCCGGCTGCACGTTCCACCCGCGCTGTCCCGTCGCCGTCGACGCCTGTGGTGACGCAGAACTCGACGTCCGCTTGGAGGGCATCCCGGGCAACCCGCACCGGGTGGCGTGTATCGAGAGGCAGGCGGTCTGATGGCGATTGCCGCACCCGTCACCGCCGCAGCCCTGCCGCGCCGCCGGAAGGGCCGCCTGGTGGCGCTCCCGCAGCCGAGTTCCACCGTCGCGAACTCGATCGGTGTCTCCCTGGTGATCGTCGTGACGCTGATCGTCATCGCGGTACCACTGCTTGCGCCGCACGACCCACTGCTGCCGGTCGGGATGCCGCTGCAGGCCCCAGGCGACGACGGGTTCCTGCTCGGCAGTGACAGCGTTGGCCGCGATGTCCTGTCCCGTGTGCTCTACGGCGCGCGCTCCAGCTGGTTCGCCGCCCTGGTGGTGGTGGCGGTCGGACTGCTCATCGGTGGTCTCATCGGTCTGATCGCCGGCGCGTCCGGTGGCTGGGTGGATGCGGTGCTGATGCGTGTCACCGACGCGTTCCTGTCGCTGCCCGCACCGGTTCTCGCCATAGCGGTGGTGGCCGCCCTGGGTCCCAGCTTCGTGCACACACTCGTCGCGGTGTCGATCGTATGGTGGCCGTTCTACGCGCGACTGGTACGCGGTGAGGTGGCCAGACTGGCCGCACGTCCGCACGTAGAGGCCGCGAAACTCGCCGGAGTGAGCCGGTTCCGGCTGGCAGGACGCCACCTGCTGCCCGGTGCGGTGCCCAATGCGCTGGTGGCCGCGAGCCTCGACATCGGCACGCTCATCCTCACTCTCGCGGCGCTGTCCTTTCTGGGGCTCGGGCAGGCCGCACCCGCGCCGGAACTGGGCGCCGACTCCGCGCGCAACCTCAGTTACTTCCTGCAGCAGTGGTGGATCCCCGTCATGCCGGGTCTCGGGGTGCTGGTGCTGGCCCTGATCGGAAACGTCGCGGGGGACTGCCTGCGCAACCTCATGAAGACGGGCGGCCGATGAAGACGTTTGTGGCGACCCGGCTGGGTGCGATGGTGGCGATCCTGATCGCCTTGACCGGCGTGATGTTCGTCCTGCAGCACATTTCGCCGCTCGATCCGGTCAAGGCGCAGCTGGGCGCGCAGGCCTCGGCCGATGCCGTGGCCGCCCGCCGGGATGCACTCGGGTTGAACGAGCCGATGCTGGTGCAGTTCTGGAACTACCTGACCGGTGCGGCGACGGGTGATCTCGGCACGTCCTACCGCACCCGCCACCCGGTCGTGTCCGACCTCGGCGAGTTCCTGCCCGCCACGATGGAACTCGCGCTGGCCGGGCTGGCCATCGCGATCCTGCTGGCGGGTCTCCTGGCGTTCAGCACGACTTTGCGGTGGCGTGGGGCAAACCTGTTGCGGACGTTGCTGTTCACGGGTTCGTCGGCACCGATGTTCCTGCTCGGCATCCTCGGATTGATTGTGTTCTATCAGATGCTGGGCTGGGTTCCGGCCAATGGACGCACCGGGCTAGCGGATTCGGTCGACGGGCCGACCGGGCTGCTGACTGTCGACGGGCTCATGCACGGTCGCCTCGACATCGTCGGCGACGCCCTGCATCATCTGATCCTGCCCGCGTTCGTCATCGCGATCGGACCCGCCGTGGCGATTGGCAGGGTACTGCGCAGCAGCCTGCTCGGTGACATCGACAGCGACTATGCCCGCACCGCCCGCGCGAAGGGTCTGTCCGAAATTCGGATCCTGGCGCGGCATGTGCTGAGGAACTCCGTCGGCGCCGCTTTGTCGATGACGGGCCTGCAAGTGGGGCTGATGTTCTCGGGTGTCCTTGTAGTCGAGCAGGTCTTCGGTTGGCCGGGAATCGGCCAGTACATCGCGCAGAGCATCCCGGTTGCCGACTTCCCGGCGATCGCCGGCGTCACGTTGATGCTCGGCGCACTCTACGTCTTCATCAACACCGCCGTGGACCTACTCCAGGCGGCCGCCGATCCACGCATCGCCATCATTGGAGGATAAGTGCCGAAACAGCCACTCATCGTGGGCAATCCCGTTCTGGTCGTCGTCGACATGCAGGAGTCAGGCGATATGCCCGTCGACGAGGTGGGGATCGCTCACATGCCCGGCTACGACGAGCGGATCGAACGTGCGCAGCGACTGATCGCCGCGGCTCGGGGGCGCCCTGGTCGCGGCGATTGACCGACGACGAACTGGGCTCGGCCATCGAGGAATTCGTGCGCGACGAGGCCGGACG
>NZ_JBSFPX010000194.1:0-13698 GCF_053588415.1 Mycobacterium sp. NPDC003449 | reverse complement strand
CGGGGTTCCTGCAGGACTACCCGATCGAGCAGTACATCCGCGACGCCAAGATCGATTCGCTGTATGAGGGCACCACTGCCATCCAGGCTCAGGACTTCTTCTTCCGCAAGATTGTCCGCGACAAGGGCCAGGCGCTGGCGTTCGTGGCCGGTGAGATCGAGGCGTTCATCAACAACGAGTCGGGCAATGGCCGGCTGAAGACCGAACGCGCGCTGCTGGGCACCGCCCTGCAGGACGTGCAGGCCATGGCCGCCACCCTCACCGGCTACCTGATGGGAGCCGAGGAAGATCGGACCGGCATCTATAAAGTAGGGCTTGGCTCGGTGCGCTTCCTGATGAGCGTGGGTGACTTGATGCTCGGCTGGCTGCTGGCCCGCCAGGCCGCGGTTGCCATCGAAAAGCTCGACGCCGGTGACGACGGCGGCGCCTTCTATGAAGGCAAAATCGCGGCCGCATCGTTCTTTACGAAGAATGTGTTGCCGCTGTTGACCAGCACCAGGACCGTTCTGGAGAACCTGGACAACGACATTATGGAACTCGACGAAGCGGCGTTCTAGTGCTCCGACCGTGCTTGATGACGCCGAGCAGACGCGAACGGCCCCTGGAAAGCGCATTCCGGGGGGCGTTGACGTCTGCTCGGCGAAACTGGTTCTTTACAAGTTAGGGCTTCCTGTCTAGAAGTTACCTGTCGGTAGCGTCATACTGATCGGATGAAGCCTGACTATGACGTCCTGGTTATCGGTTCGGGGTTCGGCGGCAGCGTCACTGCCCTTCGGCTCACCGAGAAGGGCTACCGGGTGGGCGTGCTGGAGGCCGGTCAGCGGTTCACCGACGCCGACTTCGCCAAGACCTCGTGGGACCTGCGCAAATTCCTGTGGGCCCCCAAGCTCGGCATGTACGGCATCCAGCGCATCCACCTGCTGCGCAACTGCATGATCCTGGCCGGTGCCGGGGTCGGCGGGGGATCGCTGAACTACGCCAACACCCTCTACGTGCCGCCGGACCCGTTCTTCAACGATCCGCAGTGGAAGAACATCACCGACTGGCGCGCCGAGTTGATGCCGCACTACGACCAGGCGACCCGCATGCTCGGGGTGGTCACCAATCCGACCTTCACCGACGCCGACCGGATCATGAAGGAGGTGGCCGACGATATGGGGGTCGGCGACACCTTCGTCGCCACCCCGGTCGGAGTGTTCTTCGGGCCCGACGGCCACAAGACCCCCGGCAAGACGGTGCCCGATCCGTACTTCGGCGGCGCGGGCCCGGCCCGCACGGGCTGCCTGGAATGCGGTGAGTGCATGACTGGCTGCCGTCACGGGGCCAAGAACACCCTCGTCAAGAACTACCTCGGGCTCGCGGAATCGGCTGGGGCGCAGGTGCATCCGATGACCACAGTGACCGGTTTCGAGCAGCGCCCGGACGGCCTGTGGGAGGTGAGCACGGTGCGCACCGGCCGCACCCTGCGCCGCAAGCGCACGACATTCACCGCGACGCACGTGGTCCTGGCGGCGGGCACCTACAACACCCAGAAGCTGCTGTTCAAGATGCGCGACCTGGGTAAGCTCGGCAAGTTGTCCGCCAAGCTCGGCGTGCTGACCCGGACCAACTCCGAGTCGATCGTGGGCGCCGCCACGATGGACGTGAAACCGGATCTGGACCTCACCCACGGCGTGGCGATCACCTCGTCGATCCACCCGACATCGGACACCCATGTCGAACCCGTGCGGTACGGCAAGGGCTCCAACGCGATGGGGCTGTTGCAGACCTTGATGACTGACGGTGCCGGGCCGCGGGGCACCGACGTGCCGCGCTGGCGGCAGTTCGTCGACCAGGTTCGTGAGGATCCGCGCAGGATGGTGCGGTTGCTCAATCCGCACCACTGGAGTGAGCGGACCGTGATCGCCCTGGTGATGCAGCATCTGGACAACTCGATCACCACCTTCACCCGCAAGACCAGGTTCGGCTTCCGCATGCTCGACAGCAAGCAGGGGCACGGCGAGCCCAACCCGACGTGGATCCCGGCGGGCAACGAGGTCACCCGCAGGATGGCCCAGAAGATCGACGGTGTCGCCGGCGGTACCTGGGGCGAACTGTTCAACATCCCGCTGACCGCGCATTTCCTCGGCGGTGCCGCGATCGGTGACAGCGTCGAGTCCGGGGTCATCGATCCCTACCACAGGGTGTATCGCTACCCGACGCTGCACATCGTCGACGGTGCCGCGATCTCGGCGAATCTGGGTGTGAATCCTTCGCTTTCGATCACCGCGCAGGCCGAGCGGGCGGCGTCACTGTGGCCCAACAAGGGCGCCGACGATGTCCGACCCGCGCAGGGCGAGCCCTACCAGCGGTTGTCGCCTATCGCGCCCGAGCGTCCCGTGGTGCCCGCCGAGGCGCCGGGTGCGCTGCGCCGCCTGCCGATCGAACCGGTCAACTCGGCCGGTTAGAACCGGGGACCTCAGTTCATGTACGGGTTGCGCCCCTCGCCGGTGTTGAGCAGCAGCGGGTTGTTCGGACCCAGGACATAGCTGCCGCCGGGGCTGAGGACGAACCCCGCCCCGTCGAAGGAGTTGCTGCACACCGTCACCGTGCCGTCGGTTCCACACGTCACGTTGCGGAAGCTGATCCGCGATCCTGGCGGTAACCGGGTGGGCAGCCCGTCGAAAACGACCAGCGGGCGGTTGTCGTTGACGAACGTGGGCGGGCCCTGTTGTGCGCCGGTGACCGCGTTGGCACCTTCCGGCGCCGCAGGCAGCGGGCCGTTGCAGCCGTACCTGCCTGAGCCGCGGGTGATCACGCACGCGATATCGCCCGGCACCGCGAATGCGTAGAACTCGCCGTTCTGCATCGCGTAGTCCGACGGCTTCACCGACGCAAGCGAGTTGAGATCGAGCGGCGGCGGTGGCGGTGGGGGCGGCGGCGACGGCGGGTCCGCCGCGGCCAGGCCGGGAACGCCGAGGCCGGCGCCGAACGCCACGCTCACCAGGGCCATCAGCATTCTCCTGCGCATCAGGCCACCTTAAAGCGTCACACCCCTGACCGCACCATGACCAGGCATATTGCCGTGCCGGCCGCTAGCTGTCCTGCGGGATCGACTGCAGTAGCGCGTTGATCAGTCGCGCGAGCATGTCGGAGTCGATGGTTCCCGGCTGGAGTACCTCTTCCATCGCGATCCCGGCGCTGATGGTGACCACGAGTTGGGCCAGCCCGGACAGTTCGTCGGCGGGCAGTGCGGTGCCCGCGGATTCGACCACATGCACCGCCTGTTCGGCCGCGGTGCGACGACGCGCGACGAGGCGTTCACGCAGCTGCGGATCGCGCAGCGCCCGCAGCCAGTACTCGATCAGCACGATCTGGTACGAGCTCTGCTGGTGGATCGAGGCGAGCATCGACCGGCTCATCGCCTGAGCCGTGGCGCCGGCGTCGCCTGCCCCGCTGTCGAGTGCCGTCGCGATCAGTTCGCCCCTGGTCTCGAACTGGCGGTCCAGCAGCGCCAGGAACAGCTCGTCCTTGGATTCGAAGTTGGAATACACCGCGCCCTTGGTGAATCCGGCGGCCCGGCCGATCGCGTCGATCGTGGCCCCGGCGAAGCCTTCCGCGGCGAACACCTCCAATGCCGCATCCAGGATTCGGTCCCGAACCTGGTCGCGGGTGGGCCGGGTGCGGGCGGGTTTGACAGGCGACATGAGCAAAAGCATACTCGCTAGTATCGAATGGATACCAGCTAGTATCGAAAGGTGTGCAGATGACCGAGTCCGACGAGGCTGACGCGACGCAGGAGCCGGATGCGGTCGACGACACCCCGGCCACCGGGGACCCCGAGCAGGTCCACGACGAACAGCGGGCCGAGATCGCCGCGACCGGCCTCGGTGTCGACGGTGAGCACGGCCCACTGTTCTGTGGCGTTGACCTCGAGCTGGCCCCGGGCTTCCACGCCATCCAGATGCCAGGAGGCTGGGGGCAGACGGCGCTGCTGCTGACGCTGGCCGGCCGGCTCAAACCGACCTACGGATCGCTCGAGGTACGCGGAGACCGCAAACCCCGGGCGATCCGGCGGCATTGCGCCATCGCGGCGTTCGACGACATCGACGAGCTGGAGGAGACCGTGACGGTGCGGACCGTGGTCGCCGAACAGCGTCGATGGCTGTCGCCCTGGTATGCGCAGGTGCCGATCGAGGCCGGGGAAGCCGAACTGGCCAGGGTGTTCGGCGAACTCGCACCCCCGGCCCCGGACCGCTACATCAGCGAATTGTCCGACCTGGAGCTGTTCCTGCTGCGGATCGCCCTGGCGTCGTTCGCCGACCGCCCGATCCTCATCGTCGGGGATCTCGAGCAGGTCCGCGACGACGCACGGCGGGCGATCGCGGTAGATCGGCTGGGCGCCATAGCAACCCAGCGGACCGTCGTGGTCGGTGCGACCAATCCGCTGGGCGCCGATGCCCCGGATCACGGTCTGCACGATCACCGCATCCTGACCGGAAAGGACTAACGATGTCGGGAGGATTGGCCGGCCTGTCCTGGGGATCGGAAATCAAGCGCTTCGGCCGCAGCCGGATGACCCGGGTGGCGATCGTGGTGTTGATGCTGCTGCCGCTGGTGTACGGGGCGCTGTACCTGTGGGCGTACTGGGATCCGTTCGGCCACGTGAACAAGATGCCGGTGGCCCTGGTGAACTCCGACCGCGGCGCCGAGGTGTCGGGGCATCAGATCAACGCCGGCGACGAGATCGCCAAGAGCCTCACCGCCGATGCCAGCCTGGACTGGCACGTCGTCGGCACCGAGGCCGAAGCCCGGGACGGCGTCGACCACGGCGAGTACTACTTCATGGTCGAGTTGCCACCCGACTTCAGCGAGGCCATCGCCTCGCCGGTGACCGGACAACCGAAGCAGGCCAACCTGATCGCGACCTACAACGATGCCAACAACTACATCTCGACCAGCATCGGCCGCACCGCGATGGACCAGGTGCTCAACGCGGTGTCCAGCCGCATCTCCGGGCAGGCGGTCAACCAGGTGTTGTCGGTGGTCGTGGCCAGCGGCTCGGGCATCAAGCAGGCCGCCGACGGGGCCCACCGACTCGCCGACGGCGCGGTGCAGGTCGACGACGGCGCCGGGCAACTCGCCACCGGCCTGCACAGCGCGCGGTCGGGCTCGGCGCAGCTGGCGACCGGCGCCAAGCAGCTCTCCGACGGAATCACCAAGGCCACCGACCCGCTGGTGACGGTGACCAAGGCGCTGTCCCAGATCGGCGGTGACACCGAACAATTGCAACAGGGTGCCACCGCGCTGCGCCAGGCCAACGATCAGCTCGGCGGGATCGCCACCGCCCAGGACGCCGCCGCGGACTCACTGTCGACGGTCATCGACCAACTCTCGACGAGCCCGGACCCGCTGGCCAACAACGCCGCGGGCACCCTGCGCGGTGTCCGGGACCAGCTGCGAGAGAACCAGTTCAGCCCGCAGATCCGCCAGCAGCTCACCGACGCCGAGAACGCAGCGATCTCGATGACGTCGAACCTGCGCACCCCCGGCAGCCCGCTGAGCTCGGCGCTCGACCAGGTCGGGACGTCCGGGCAGAACCTCACCAACAAGCTCAACCAACTGCGCGACGGAGCCCGCCAGGTCGCGTCCGGCAGCGCCGAACTGTCCACCGGCATCACCAAGCTCGACGACGGCGCCGGGCAGCTCAAATCGGGCACGGCGCAGCTGCGCTCGGGGTCGGGCGAGCTGGCCACCAAACTCGCCGACGGTGCGCGGCAGGTGCCCGACTGGAGCAACCAGCAGAAGGATGCCATCGCCGACACCATCGGTGGTCCGGTCCAGCTGGAGGCCGTGCACGAGAACGCCGCACCCAACTTCGGCACCGGCATGGCGCCGTTCTTCATCACCCTTGCCCTGTTCTTCGGTGCGCTGGTGCTGTGGATGGTGTTGCGACCGTTGCAGACTCGTCCGATCGCGGCGGAGGTGCTGGCCATCCGGGTGGTGCTGGCCAGCTACCTGCCCGCGGTGCTGATCGGGGTGTTCCAGGCGGTCATCCTCTACTGCGTGGTGCGTTTCGCCCTGGGCCTGCACCCGCAGCATCCGGTCGCGATGCTCGGGTTCATGGTGCTGATCTCCGGTGCGTTCATCGCCGCCACCCAGGCGATCAACGCGCTGGTGGGTCCGGCGGTGGGGCGCGTGCTGGTGATGGCACTACTCATGCTGCAGCTGGTCAGCGCCGGCGGAATGTACCCCGTCGAGACCACCACCAGGCCGTTCCAGACCATCCACACCTATGACCCGATGACCTACGGCGTCAACGGATTACGGCAACTCATCATGGGCGGTATCGACCACCGGCTGTGGCAGGCGATCATCGTGCTGGTGGCGATCTGGGCCGGTGCGCTGGCGGTATCGTGCCTGTCCGCCAGACGCAACCGGCTCTGGAACATCACCCGGCTGATCCCGGCTATCAAGATGTGAGCGGTCAGACCGCTTCGAGCAGTGCGGCGTCCCCGAGTGGGCGGCTGCGCCGGCCGTGGATGTCGACGGGGACATCGCCCGCCAGGGTCACCCGGTGCATCACCCGGCGCTGGTTGTCGTAGTCGTCGACGGCCCGGTGCTGGGTGGCCCGGTTGTCCCAGATGGCGACGTCGCCGGGCGCCCAGTTCCACCGGATGGTGTTCTCGGGCATGGTGATCCGTCGCTGCAGCAGGTCGAACAGGGCATGCGATTCGTGGCTGTCCAGGCCGAGGAAGCCGCGGGTGAAGTCGCCGGCCAGCAGGGTGCGTTCGCCGGTTTCGGGATGCACCCGGACCACTGGGTGTTCGGTGCGGAAGTCGGGTTTCTCGAATGCCGCGCGCAGTTGCTGCTGTTCCTCGGTCAGCGCGATCGCGGCCGTCGCGGCGTAGTCGAACCGGTTGCTGTGCAGCGCCCAGAGATTCTCGGTGAGGTGTTTGAGCGGCTCGGGCAGTGCGTCATAGGCCGCGGCGGTCGACGCCCACAGCGTCGACCCGCCGTAGGTGGGCAGCGTCACCGCACGCAGGATCGACATCGCGGGATAGTCCGGCACGAACGTCACATCCGTATGCCAGCGGGTGGCCTTGGCGTACTCCGAATCGATCGGTGTGATGATCGGCGCGTCGGCCTGCTTGAGGGCGTGGTGGCCGATGGGCGTGCCGAGCAGCCGGGCGAAGGCGTGCTGCGCATCGTCGGTGAGGTGGTGCTGATCGCGGAAGAAGATCACCTTGTGCCGCAGCAGGGCGGTGCGGATGTCGGCGACGGTTCGCGCGTCGAGGTCACCGCCGAGGCTCACCCCGTCGATCCGGGCGCCGATCCGGCTCCCGAGCTTGGTCACGGCTACGGCGGTGGTTGTCGAACCGGTCATGGTGGCTGTCCTTTGCGCTGGTAGTACAGGTGTAGTCAGTCGACTACAGCTGCTTGTGGGCTAGTGTAGCCACATGACTACACCCGCGCCACCGGCCAACCCGGTCGGCAAGGAGGAGGTGGTGGCCGCCACCCTGGCCGCCGCGGCCGAACTGTTCGCCGAGCGTGGTCCCGCGGCCACCTCGATCCGCGACGTCGCGGCGAAGTCCAACGTCAACCACGGACTGGTGTACCGGCATTTCGGCACCAAGGAACGGCTGGTCGGCGCGGTGCTGGAACACATGGGAGCGGGGCTGACCGCACAGCTGAAGGCCGGCGCCCCGGCCGAAGAGATCGAATCGGCCATGGACCGGCATATGCGGGTGATGGCCAGAGCGCTGCTCGACGGCTACCCGGTAGGCCAGCTGCAGACCCGGTTTCCCGGCGTCACCATGCTGCTCGACGAGCTGCTGCCGAAATTCGGCGACGAACGTCAGGCCAAGCTCGCCGCCGCCAATGCGGTTGCGCTGCAACTGGGCTGGCGGCTGTTCGAGCCGTTCCTACGGTCGGCGGCCGGTATCGAGGAGGTTCCCGACACCGCGGTGCGCGAGGCCGTGGGCGCCGAGATCGCACGCATTCTCGAGGCCGCGCCGCGAGAATGACGTGATGGTCGCTGGCCCGCGCCGGTAGCAACCATCACGTCATTCTCGCGGCGCACCTAATTGCCGCGGACCGCGGCTCCGGCCTAATCGCTGCGGACCGCAGCCTCGACCTTCTCGCCGAGGTTCTTGTCGACGTTGCGCCAGTACTCGAACGCGCGTTCCAGCACCTGCTCGGAGACCCCGTCGGACAGATGGCCCGCGATGTTGGCCACCAACCGGTCCCGCGCCGCATCGTCGAGCACGTCGCGCACCATCGTGCCGGCCTGGCCCCAATCGTCATCCTCGGCGTGCAGGCTGTAGGCGGCCCGGACCATATCACCGTCGGCGTGCCACACCGGCTCACCGGTGCGTGCCGGATCGGCCTGCGGCCCGCCGTAGGAATTGGGCGCGTACACCGGGTCGGACACGTTCTTGGTCCGCCCCGCGCCGTCCTTGGAGTAGCTGTGCACCTCGACCTTGGGCTCGTTGACCGGAATCTGCTTGTAGTTGACCCCGAGCCGGGCGCGGTGGGCGTCGGCGTAGGAGAAATCCCGGGCCAGCAGCATCTTGTCCGGGCTCAGCCCGGTGCCGGGCACCCGGTTGTTCGGCTCGAACGCCGCCTGCTCCATCTCGGTGTGATAGTCGGTGACGTTGCGGTCCAGGGTCAGCGTGCCGACGTCGATCAGCGGGTAGTCGCCGTGCGGCCACACCTTGGTCAGATCGAACGGGTTGAACCGATAGTCCTTGGCGTCCTCGAACGGCATGATCTGCATCTTCAGCGTCCAGCTCGGATATTCGCCCCGTTCAATCGCGTCGTACAGATCGCGCTGGTGGGCGTCGCCGTCGACACCGGCCATCTCGTCGCCCTGCTCCTGGGTGAGGAACTCGACGCCCTGGTCGGTCTTGAAGTGATATTTGACCCAGAAGATCTCGCCGGCGGCGTTGATCCAGCTGTAGGTGTGGCTGGAGTAGCCGTTCATATGCCGCCAGTCCCGGGGGATGCCGCGGTCACCCATCAACCAGGTCACCTGATGCGCCGATTCCGGCGACAGCGTCCAGAAATCCCACTGCATATCGTGATCGCGCAGGTTGTTTCCCGCCCGCCGCTTCTGCGAACGGATGAAATGCTGGAACTTCAACGGATCCCGCATGAAGAACACCGGGGTGTTGTTGCCGACCATGTCGAAATTGCCGTCGGTCGTGTAGAACTTGGTCGCGAACCCGCGGGGATCGCGCCAGGTGTCTGGGCTGCCGCGCTCACCCGCCACGGTCGAGAACCTGGTCAGCGTCTCGGTCCTGGTGCCGGGCTGGAACACCGCGGCCTTGGTGTATGCGCTGACGTCGTTGGTCACCTCGAAGTGGCCGAAGGCTCCGCCGCCCTTGGCGTGCGGTTGCCGTTCCGGGATGCGCTCCCGGTTGAACATGGCCATCTGCTCGATCAGATAGTGGTCCTGAAGCAGTATCGGGCCATCCGGGCCGATCGTGAGCGAATGTTCATCGCTGTAGACCGGGATCCCGGCATCGGTGGTTGTCGGTTTGGGCTGTGTACCGGTCACCCCGTCGCTCCTCTCCGTGTGTGGAGGCAGCGCCATGCGCGGCGCTACCGCCGAACCTATTCGGACCGGATACCCAGCGTGGCCGAATCCACACCTGCAGCCGGCGACCGATCAGGGTCGGTGTCCGGCGCGGCGACGCACTGGTTCGCGGCCGGGCGGCTGCGGGGGAGGCGGCAACGACGGATGGCGGGGCGTCACCGCGACCGTGGTGGCGGCCCGGGTGGTGAGGTCGAGCGGCCGCCCGGCGTGCCGGATCGAAAGCGTGCCGTCCGGGCCGTCGCGCAGGGTGTAGGTGACCTCGCCGTGATGTGCGTCGACGGTGAGCCGGAAATCCTTCCAGCGCAACCGGAAACGCAGACACGAGATACCGTCGGGCAGCTGGGGGTCCAGCGAAAGGATGCCCTCGTCGTCGCGCAACCCGCCGAACCCGGCGACCAGCGCGGTCCAGGCTCCGGCCAGCGACGCCATGTGCAGCCCGTCGCGGGTGTTGCGGTGCAGATCTCGCAGGTCGATGAGGGCCGCCTCATACGCGTAGTCGTGGGCCAGCTCGAGGTGGCCGACCTCGGCGCACATCACCGCCTGGGTGCAGGCCGACAGCGACGAATCCCTGGTGGTGCGGCGCTCGTAGTAGTCGACGTTGCGGGCCTTCTGCTCGGCGGTGAAGGCGTGGCTGCGCCACTGCATGGCCAGCACCAGGTCGGCCTGTTTGAGCACCTGCGCCGGATACAGGCGCACATACGGTTCGTTGAGCAGCAGCGGATAGTCGGTGTTGGCCGAGAAATCCCATTCGGCCAGCGTGGTGAAGCCCTCAGACTGCGGGTGCACACCGAGTTCCTCGTCGTAGGGGATGTGGGCGGCATCGGCGGCATCGCGCCACGCCGCGGTCTGCTCGGTGGTCACCCCCATCGAGTACGCCGCGTCGGGGTGCCGTGCGCAGGCATCGGCGGCGACCCGAAGGTTGTGGGCGGCCATCAGATTGGTGAAGACGTTGTCGCGAACCACCGCGGTGTACTCGTCGGGCCCGGTGACCCCGTCCAGATGCCACAACCCGTGCCGGTCGTGGTGGCCCAGCGACATCCATAGCCGCGCGGTCTCCACGAGCACCTCAAGACCGCATTCGCGTTCCAGCGAATCATCGCCGGTGACAATGCGATACCGCTCGAAGGCCGCCGCGATATCGGCGTTGATGTGCCAGGCGGCGGTGCCGGCGGGCCAGTACGCCGAACACTCCTCGCCGCGGATCGTGCGCCACGGGAAGCTCGCACCGTCCAGATCGAGCACCGACGCCCGGTCCCGGGCCCGGTCCAGGGTGGAGGCCCGCCACCGTAGCGCATCGGCGGCCGCCTGCGGTTTGGTGTAGGTCAGCACCGGCAGGACGAAACCCTCGATATCCCAGAAGGTGTGGCCGTCATAGCCGGTGCCGGTCAACCCTTTGCCCGCGATCGCCCGCCGCTCGGCCCGTGCACTGGCTTGCAGCACGTGGAACAACCCGAAGCGCACCGCCTGCTGACAGTCCGGGTCGCCCTCGACCTCGACGTCAGCGCTGTCCCAGAACTCGTCGAGATAGGCCCGCTGGGAATCCAGCAACCCCTGCCAGCCGCTGTACCGCGCACCGGTGATGGCGCCGGCGACCTGGTCCTGCAGGGCGGGCCGGGAGCGCAGGCTCGACCAGCCGTACGCCAGGTACTTGACGATGCGCAGCTTCTGCCCGGGCCTCAGCCCGCAGATGACGGTGGTGCGGGCCAGATCCTCGCGGGAATCGGTGCTCACCTCGACCCGGCCGGGCACCTCGACGTCGTGGTCCATCGCGGCCGCCATCATCAGCGCGCTGCCGCGGGTCCGGTGCACCAACATGGCGCTCTGGTCGGTGTTCTCGTGCGCGACCGGCACCAACGGATGCTCCAGTACCGCCGAGACCCGCGGATCGTTGGAGGTGTCCGGCTGGTCCTCGTTCGCGACCAGCTCGGATTGCACTGTGACCCTGACGAATTCGTCGATTGCCTCGACGATGTATTCGACAGCGGCGACGCTGCGGTGCGCCAGCGACACCAGCCGGGTCGAGGTAACCCGCACCTGCTTGCCCGCCGGGGAGCGCCACTGCGTGTCACGGGTGAGCGTTCCCGCCCGCAGGTCCAGCGTGCGCTCGTGGTCGATGAGTTCGCCGTAGCGGACGTCGAACGGCTCGTCGTCAACCAGCAGCCGCAGGATCTTGCCGTTGGTGACGTCGAGTACGGTCTGGCCGGCCTCGGGGTAGCCGAAACCGGCCTCGGCGTACGGCAGCGGCCGCACCTCGTAGAACGAGGCGAGGTAGGTGCCGGGCAGGCCGTAGGGTTCGCCCTCGTCGAGGTTGCCGCGCAGGCCGATATGGCCGTTCGACAGGGCGAACAGCGATTCGGACTGGGCTAGCAGGTTCAGGTCGAGGCGGGTCTCGCGCACCTGCCACGGCTCGACCGGATACGCGTCGTGGGTGATCATCATGGCGTCAGAGCAATTCGGCCAGATCGGTGACCACGACGTCGGCGCCGTTGCGGCGCAACCCTTCTGCCTGCCCCACCCGGTCCACGCCGACCACGAAACCGAATTTCCCGGCGTGCCCCGCGGCGACGCCGGCGAGCGCGTCCTCGAACACCGCGGCCCCGGCGGGCGCGACACCGAGCAGTTCGGCGGCGCGCAGGAAGCTGTCGGGTTCCGGCTTGCCTGCGAGGTGTTCGTCGCGCATCGTCACCCCGTCGACCCGGTACTCGATGTATTTGTCGAGCCCGGTGACCTTGAGTACCTCCTCGGTGTTGGCGCTCGAAGACACCACCGCGCGACGCAACCCGGCGCGCGCGGCCGCCTCCAGATAGCCCCTCGAACCCTCGAACACCTCGACTCCCTCCTCGGCCATCGTCTTGTGGAACATCGCGTTCTTGCGGTTCCCCAGGCCGTGCACGGTCACGGCGTCGGCCGGATCGTCGGGTCCGCCCTCGGGCAGGTCGATGCCGCGGCTGGTCAGAAACGACCGGACGCCGTCCTCGCGCCGCTTGCCGTCGACATAGCGCAGGTAGTCGGCCTCGACGTCGAAGGCGACGAACGGCTCGCCGGTCTGCTCGGCGTGCGCGCGCAGGTAGTCGTCGAACATCGTCTTCCAGGCCTTCTTGTGCACGCTCGCGGTGTCGGTGAGCACACCGTCGAGGTCGAACAGGCAGGCGGTGATCTGCTCGGGCAGTCCCAGCACCGCGTCCTCGCTTTCGAGTGAAGGTTCTTTGACCGCACCATACTCACGCAGGCCTCGGCAGAGATTTCGGCGAATGGGTTATTCCACGCGTAACCGATAACTCGGCCTCCGCAGCGGGGTGCAGTAACGTCAAGGCCGACATGATAAACGGGTTTCGGGGGGATGTCCGTTGGTGAATTTCGCCGATCTTCGTGACGCGCGGCCGCAGCTGTGGCACGAAGCTGCGCTGGATTTTCGCACATCGTCCGTCTTGCACGACGACACAAGCGACGAGATCCATGCCAACGGAGTCAGAGCGCTCGAAGACAACTGGTACGACGCGTTAGGCGACCTGGCTAAGGGTGAGCTGAGGAAGCTGGCGGAGAAGTTTCGGAGTCTAGGCCTGCTTGACGGTGGTGCAGCTTCGGCGATGGATACTCTGGAGGACGCCGTCAAGATTGCCCAGCGTGAGTTGAATGACGGAATCTATGCGGCCGAGAGTACAAGGGCTCGTCGTCTCGGCGGACGGTGTCGTCCATCTACCCTCGGACACCACCGGCATGGATGTCGAGCTTCTGGAATTTCACCGTGACGGCGCGCAGCGGCTGATCGACGACGCCGTCGAGGCCGCGACGCAGGCTGACGAGGCGGGGCATTCTGCACTGGAGGGGTTGAAGGTGGACCCCGACGCCACGACGACGGAGCGTGCTCTCGAACTGCAGGCCGACGCTGTACAAGACGCGTTGTCGATGATGCGTAATCAACTTCCAGATGGGCTTTCGCCCGAACAACAAGCCACCTGGTGGAATGCTCTCACCCCAGAGATGCAAGGCGACTTGAAGAAGGCCGTGCCGCTTGATCTGTACAACTTGGCGGGCCTGCCTGCCAACGTGAAGGCTGAGCTGGAAGCGAAGGATCGCGGTTTTGACGCAATGCAGACTTTACAGTTCGCGAGAGACCA
>NZ_JBSFPX010000193.1:0-13985 GCF_053588415.1 Mycobacterium sp. NPDC003449 | reverse complement strand
CGGGCGGCCGACCTCCTCGGCCATCATGGTGGCCAGCGCGGGCAACGCCGGTTCGTAGGTCTCGCGAAGAGTGTTGTACATCAACCGGAATGCGATGGAGTCCGCACCGTCGACGAGGTGATCCCAGAACATGATCGCGTGGCGCTGCCGTTCGATCGGGTCCTGCTCGTCGGCCAGGGACCGCAGTCTGGCCTGCAGCAGATCCTCCAGTTCGGGGTGCCGCCGTTGCGCGGCGAGTTCGGCGATCTTGGGCCCGTTGTGCAGGCGGGCCTCCAGAATGCTGCGGACCACGGATACGTCGAGTTCCCCCGCGCGGAACAGCAGGCGGGGGAGCAGGTCCAGCCCGGCGTGCCTGCGGAAATCGCGCACCGTGGTGGCATCGCCCTGACGGACCTCGACGAGGCCGGCCGCGGTGAGCCGCTTGATCGCCTCCCGGACGGCCGGACGGGACACCCCGAGCGCCTCGGCCAGCCTGCGTTCACTGGGTAGCGAGTCGCCGGGCGCCATCTCGCCGTTGAGCACTTCGGCGACGATCTGCTCGAAGACGTCCTCGGGTACCGATCGCCGGTTCACCGGTTGTAGGGCCATGCACACGATCGTGCCCCGGCACCGGTAAGAGGTCAAGTGGTAAGACCAATTTCCCCGGCTTGCCGCAGCGCCGCGGCGGTTTGTTCGTCGGCCGGCAGGAAGGCCTCGATGCTGAGTTCGGCGGCGGTGAGGTCGAGGGCGGTGCCGAAGGTGGTCACGGTACTCAGGAAGGTCAGCGTGGCGCCGTCCTCGGCGGCGAGTTCCAGCGGCACCACCACCCCGCCGAGATCGCGGATCGGTGCCGACCCGCCGGGGTAGGCCTCGATCTCGACGAGCAGGGCGGCCAGCTCGGCGGATTGGCTCACCTCGACCTCACGGCGTAACCGGCTGATCAGATGGTGCCGCCATTCGGCCAGATTGCGGATGCGCGGTGCCATGCCCTCCGGGTGCAGGGTGAGGCGCAACGCGTTGGGCTCGGCCAGCAGATGCTCGGCCACGCCGTGCAGCATCACTGCGGTACCGGCGTTGGCCTGCAACAGATTCCAGCCCCGGTCGACGACGACACACGGAAACGGGCTATAGGCGTCCAGTACCCGTGACACTCCTTCGCGCACGGCCCTCATATCCGGGTCGTCGAGCGCGCGCTCGGCGTACACCGGCGCCAGCCCGGCGGCCAGCAGAAGTTGATTCTGTTCGCGCAACGGCACTTCCAGCGCCTGGGCGAGGCGAAGCACCATGGCACGGCTGGGTACCGATCGGCCGGTTTCGATGAAGCTGACATGACGGGCCGATACGTCGGCCTCGATGGCCAGATCGAGTTGACTGATCCGGCGGCGCTGACGCCAGCCCCGCATGAGCGGTCCGATCGACGGTCGGGTTACGGCAGTGGTCACCATCCGAGTCTCGCCCACGCCGGCGGGTGCGGCCACTACCTCACGGGTAATTGCCCGGATTACCCCGGCCCGACACCGTGGAGGCAGACAGAAGGGAGTTCACCATGCGAGACCGGCAGGAGCCCACCCGTCCGATTCCCGGTTGGTTGCGTCGCGTCCTGGCCGCGGACCGGGCCGGGTCGGCCTGGTATATCGGCCTCGGGTTCTTCTTCGCGCCGGCCCTGGCGGTCGTCTCACCGTGGCCCGCGCTGACCGCGGTGCTGTGGACCGCCATCGGGCTGGCCGGCCTGTGGCTCGGTCTGCTCGGAATCGCCATGGCCGTCGGCCTGGCGATGGTGCTGAGGTCGAATACCGAGATCCCCGAGGACTACTGGCGCTCGATCATCGACTATCCGAGCGCTCGTGTGGCACCGGACATTTCGTCGCGCCGCGATAGTCGACCTGCCAGTGTTTGATACCGTTCAGCCAGCCCGAGCGCAGCCGTTCGGGCGCCGACAGCGGGGTCAGGTCGGGCATCTCGTCGGCGATCGCGTTGAACATCAGGTCGATGGTCATCCTGGCCAGGTTCGCGCCGATGCAGTAGTGGGCACCGGTGCCGCCGAACCCCACGTGCGGGTTCGGGTCGCGCAGGATGTCGAACGCATAAGGGTCGTCGAAGACATCCTCGTCGAAATTGGCCGACCGGTAGAACATCACCACCCGTTGGCCCTTCTTGATCGCCACACCGGCCAGTTCGGTGTCTTCGAGCGCGGTGCGCTGAAACGACGTCACCGGGGTGGCCCACCGCACGATCTCGTCGGCGGCGGTCGCCGGGCGTTTGCGCTTGAACAACTCCCACTGATCGGGATGGTCGGTGAACGCCATCATGCCCTGGGTGATCGAGTTGCGGGTCGTCTCGTTGCCGGCCACCGCGAGCAGGATCACGAAGAATCCGAACTCGTCGTCGGAGAGCTTGTGGCCCTCGACGTCGGCCTGCATGAGGGTGGTGACCAGATCGTCGCGGGGGTTGGCCGCGCGGTCGGCGGCCATCTGCATGCCGTAGGTGATCAGCTGCACCGATGCGGTCATCCCGTCGTTGCCGGCGAACTCCGGATCCTGGTTGCCGACCATCTGGTTGGACCAGTCGAACAGTTTCTTGCGGTCCTCCTGCGGGACACCCATGAGGCCCGCGATGGCCTGCAGCGGAAGTTCGCAGGACACCTGCTCGACGAAATCCCCAGAACCCCCGGCGGCGGCCGTCCGGACGATGGTGCGGGCGCGCTCGGCCAGATCGGCGCGCAGCCGTTCCACCGCTCTGGGAGTGAACGCCCGCGAGATGATCTTGCGCAGCTGGGTGTGATGCGGGGCGTCCATGTTGAGCAGCACGAACCTGCCCTGTTCGATCTGCTGCGGGACGGTGCCCTCGGGATAGCGCGGCAGCGCGGTCTTCTCCAGGCTGGAGAACACGTCGCTGCGCAGTGACACCTCCTTGACGTCCTTATGCTTGGTGACGACCCAGAACCCGCCGTCGTCGAATCCGCCCGTTCCCACGGGTTGGTCGTTCCACCAGATCGGTGCGAGCCTGCGCATCTCGGCGAGTTCGTCGACCGGCAGCCGCTCGGCGTAGACATCGGGATCGGTGAAGTCGAAGCCGGGCGGCAGCTGCGGGGTCGGCATGGTGTGGACGCTCCTCACGACGACGTTCTGTAGTGACGTAAGGCATTGCTACACCACAGTTGGGGCGGCATGGAGGGGGTTTCGTAAACTGTGCGGACCCTGATTTTGAAACGTGTTCCGATTATCGAGTTGTGGTGTATGAGTGGCCGTGCGGGTTGGCGCAGCGCTACCATCAGCCACTGGAGTAACAGTGAGAGGCCACCCGATGACTGACCAGTTCCAAAGGTTCGTATCCGCGGTCGCGTGCTGCGCGTCGGCTCCCGTCATCGCGCTGGCGGTCGCGGGCGTGGCTGCGGCCGATCCAGCCGTGCCTGCGCCCCCTCCGGGGCCCGTGCCGATGCCTGCCCCGGCGGCAGCCCCGGCCGATCCGGCGGTGCCGGGCGCACCCGCCGATCCGGCCGCTCCGGGGGCCCTGGCCGCGCCTGCGGCGCCCGAGGCGCCCACCCCGCACCTCGCCAGCCCGAACGCCCTCCCGCCGGGGTCGACGATGGACCCGAACGCCCGGGGCAATGAAAGCCCCAACGTCGGCTATCTCAAGGACCTCTGGCACGCCGTGCAGAACCAGGAGATCAGTGGCAAGGAGGCGTTGCTGCTCGGCGTCGCCCAGCGGGGGATGAACACCCCGGTTCCGGATCAGATCCAGGGCCCGAATGTGCCGTCCATGGGCGCGCCCGCGCCGGCCATGGGTGCTCCCGGTGCGCCCGCTCCGGCCATGGGGGCTCCCGCTGCGCCTGGTGCGCCCGCCGGGATGCCCGGCGCGCCCGCGCCGGCCCCTGGTGCGCCCGCTGGGATGCCCGGCATGCCCGCGCCCGCCCCGATGGGTGCGCCCTCGGGGATGCCGGCCTTCGGTGCTCCGGCTCCGGCTCCGGCCCTGGGCGTCCCGGCCCCCGGCGCGCCCGTTCCGGCGCCACCCCTGCCCTGACGGGATTACGTTGAAGATTGCAGCCACTGGGTGGCCGCAATCTTCAACGTAAGTGCTTCGAGGCGCTCAGCCGTTCGATCCGCGCAGGCACATGTTTGTGCCACGGCGTTCCCGCGTACTCGTCGCGCCAGCGCGTCGAGGTGAGTTCGTTCGGCGCCACGCCGGGGACGACGGTGCGGCCCTCGCCGTCGACATGGTCGACGCCGAATCCGTTGGGCAGCGAGACGTGACCCGGCAACATGGCCTCACTGACCTGCACGGTGGCCTCCGCACTGCCCGATGCGGTGCTGATCGTGACCCGGTCGCCGTCACGCACGCCGATGGCCCCGGCGTCGTCGACGCTGATTCGCAATGCGCCGTCGGCATCGCGTTTGCGCCAGCTCGGATCGCGCAGGATGTCGTTGGCGGTGTAGGCGCGACGCTCTCCGGCGGACAGCACCATCGGGTACTCGGCGGTGGTCAGGTCCGACGCGGCGGCGGGTAGGGCCCGTACCGCATCGAGCATCTCGGGCAGGTCCAGCGCGATCTTGTGGTCCTGGTGCCCGATCAGGGCGAAATCGTCCGGATACTCGTGGGCGGTGAACGTCAGCCCGGACCGGCCGGCCAGGATGGCCTCGAACAACGCGTTGCCGTCGGCGTGTCCGGCGCGGCGCACCGCGTCGGGATAGGTCATCGCGGTCTTCTGGGCCAGGCCCCACAGCGCGGCGGCACCGGCGAGCCCGTCCGGCAGCACCGGCCCCAGCGTCTCGTACAGCACATAGGGCAGAACACGCCCCAGGCCCGGATTGGCTCCCACGGCGGTGAGAAACGCCGCGCCGTAGGCGTCGAGTCCGTCCCGCGCGGCGCGCCGCAACGGCGCCAGCTCGGCATCGTCGACCGCGCCGACGGCCCGGACCAGCCGGGCCCAGATCTCGGGCTCGGGGAGGGTGCCTGGCAGTGGGTCGAACAGCGGGTGGCGCAGGTGGAAGGTGTTGTGCGGGAACTCCAGATTGAAGAACGTCGCCTCGGCCTTCTCGAACTGATTGGCCGCGGGCAGCACGTAATGGGCCAGCCGCGCCGTCTCGGTCATCGCGACGTCGATGACCACCAGCAGCTCCAGCGATCCCAGCGCGTCGCGCACCGCGGCGGAATCGGCGATCGAATGCGCCGGGTTGCTGCTCTCGACGATCATCGCCCGGAACCGGTCGGGATGATCGGTCAGGATTTCCTGCGGCACCACATTGGACGGCACCAGGCCACCGATCACGGGCGCGCCGGTGACCGGGCTGCGCCCGACCCCACCCGAGCCGAACAGCGGCGCGAGCGACGAATGCAGATGCTGCGCACCGGGTTTGGCGAAGTTTCCGGTGAGAATCCACAGCATCTTGTTGAGGTAGGAACTCAGCGTGCTGTTGGGGGCCTGCTGGATGCCGAGGTCCTCGAACACCGCCACGCTGCCCGCCGCGGCGATGCGGCGCACCGCCCGGCGCAGCAGGGTCTCGTCGACGCCGCTGCGCTGTGCGTATTCGCCGACCGGCACCTGGGCCAGCACCTGGCGGACCGGTTCGGTCCCGTTGACGTGTTCGGCCAGAAACGCTTCGTCGCAGAGGTTTTCCTGCACCAGCACCGCGGCCATGGCGGCCAGGCACCAGGCGTCGGTTCCCGGCCGCACCCGCAGGTGGAAATCGGCCAGTTTCGCGGTGTCGGTGATCACCGGGTCGATCACGATCATCGCGCGGTCCGGATCCTTGGCGATCTCGTTGAGCACCACCCTGGCCCGGGGGAAACTCTGCGACATCCACGGGTTTTTGCCGACGAACACCGCGACCTCGGCATGCTCGAACTCGCCGCGGGTGTGCCCGCCGTAGAGCTGGGCATCCACCCATGCCTCACCGGTCTTCTCCTGCGCCAGGGCATTCGACCGGTACCGTGACCCGATCGCCTTGAGGAACGCCCCGCTGTAGGCGCCGCCGAGGTGATTGCCCTGCCCGCCACCGCCGTAGTAGAAGATCTTGTCGCCACCGTGGGCGTCGCGGACTGCCAGGAAGCCCGCCGCAATCTCGGAAATCGCGGTGTCCCAGTCGATCTCCTCGTAGCTGCCGTCGGGCCTGCGGCGCAGCGGCGAGGTCAGCCGGTTGGTGCGGCTCTGGTAGTGGTCCAGCCGCAGCGCCTTGTTGCAGGTGTAACCCTGCGATGCCGGATGATCCTTGTCGCCGCGGATCTTGGTGATGGTCCGGTCCTCGGTCTGTACCACGATGCCGCAGTTGCACTCACACAGGATGCAGGCGGTGGGGTGCCATTGGTCATCAGTCATCACGGTGTCCTTCCAGGAGTGCCCGCAGCTGGCGGTGGATCAGGTCCAGCGGCTTGACGTCTCGGGTTGCCCGCGCCACGACGACCGCGCCCTCGACCGCCGTCAAGATCAGCGTGGCGAGTTCCTCGGCGCGTTCGGCGGCCACGCCGTCGTCCTGCAGCCGCTGGGTGATCTGAGCGGTCCAGCGGGTGAACGCGGCCCCGGTGCGGTCCAGCAGCGGCCGGACGGTGTCGGCCTGCTCCGGTGCGCCCGCCTCGACGGCGACCGCGACGATCGTGCAGCCGGCCCGGAAGTCGCTGTTGATCAACCGTTTGCGGAACGCGGCGATCATGGCGTCCAGCAGCGCCACCGCGCTGTCGGCCCGGTCGATCCTGACCGCGATGTGATCGCTGGCGTAATCGATTGCCTCGCACAGCAACTGGTTACGACCGCCGGGGAAGTAGTGGTACGCCGAGCCGCGAGGTGCACCGCTGTGGGCCAGCACATCGGCGACCGCGGTCGGGTGTGCACCACGCTCGCGGATCAGCACGGCGGCCGAGGCCACCATGCGTTCACGGGGACTGGTCACTGCGGCACCTCCTGGTCTATGTATGTAACCATACATAGCCGATGGGCCCGACAGTAACGCGGAGGATCGCAGCCACCAGGTGACCGCGATCCTCCGCGTACGTGTTTCGAACGCCCGGGCTACACCGAGGCGGCCTCGTTCAGTTCGTTGAGCCTGCCGGTGGCCTCCAGATACTCCTGCACCCAGCGTTCGATGACCGCCGAGGTCTTCTCGACCTTCTCGAACTGCCCGACCACCTGGCCGACCGGGTTGAACGCCACGTCGACGGTCTCGTTCGGGTACTTGTGCGTCGCGGCGACCGCCATCCCGGACACCATGTACTGCAGCGGCATGCCGAGCGGCTTCGGGTTGTCCGGGTTCTCCCAGGCCTCGGTCCAGTCGTTGCGCAGCATGCGGGCCGGCTTGCCGGTGAACGAGCGGCTGCGCACGGTGTCGCGGCTGGAGGCGTTGGCGTAGGCGGCCTGCTGTACGGGCGTGTTCTCGGCCTCTTCGACCATTAGCCACTGCGAACCGGTCCAGGCGCCCGCGGCGCCGAGAGCCAGGGCGGCGGCGATCTGTTGGCCGCTGCCGATGCCGCCTGCGGCCAGCACCGGCACCGGAGCGACCTCCTTGATCACCTGCGGCCACAGCACGATCGAGCCCACCTCGCCACTGTGCCCACCGGCCTCGCCGCCCTGCGCGATGATGATGTCGACGCCGGCGTCGGCATGCTTGCGGGCCTGTGACGGGGATCCGCACAGCGCGGCCACCTTGCGACCGGCGTCGTGGATGTTCGTGATCATCTCGGCCGGTGGTGTTCCCAGCGCGTTGGCGATCAGCGTCATCTTGGGGTGCCGCAACGCGATCTCGACCTGTGGGGTCGCGGTCGCCTCGGTCCAGCCGAGCAGTTGCAGCGTGTCGTCGTCGCTGTGGTCGGTCGGCACGCCGTGATCGGCGAGGATCTTCTTCGCGAACTCCAGGTGCTCTTGGGGCACCAGGGACTGCAGCATGCCCTTGAGCTCGTCGGCGGACATGTTGGCGTCCATGCCCTCGTACTTGTTGGGGATCACGATGTCGACGCCGTAGGGGTGGTCGCCGATGTGGTCGTCGATCCAGGCGAGTTCGACCTCGAGCTGTTCGGGGGTGAATCCCACCGCGCCCAGCACGCCGAACCCGCCGGCTTTGCTGACCGCGACCACGACGTCGCGGCAATGGGTGAAGGCGAAGATCGGGAACTCGATGCCGAGCTCGTCGCAGAGGGCGGTGTGCATACCTGCTCCTTGGTGGGCGGTGGAAACCGTCGTCGGAATCAAATTGAAACGTGTTCTATTTTAGTACCCGGACGGAGGCGGGTGGGACCCAACCCGCAGGAATCAGGCGAGTTCGGCCACGAACGACACCTCGTTACCGTCTGGGTCGGCGACGTCGAGAATGGCCACCATATCGGCGATGACCAGCGGTTCGCCGACCTCGACGCCGTGCCCGCGCAGCGTCGCCGCCGTCTCGGCGAGGTCGGTGACCCCGAACCGGACGGCGCCGTGCCCGGCCCGGTCGGTGTCGGTGACGACCTGTAGCCAGGCGGTGCCGGTCAACTGCCATTCGGCGACCCCGTCGATCGGTGCCAGATCAGGTTGGCGGCCGATGATGCGTCCGTACCAGGCCACGGCCTCGTCGAATCGGCGGGTGGCGACCACCGCGGCGATGTCGTTGACCGCGACATTGGGTGGGGGAGTGACCATGGCTCCATTCCTCGTCTCGATTCGCCGGTCAGCCCGGCATTTTGGTCTACTTGACGGTATGGGACCCAGCTTGTCGATACCCGAGTCGCTCGAGGAGATCGGCGCTGGCCCCGGCGGCGCACACGTGGGGGCATTCTTCGATCTCGACGGCACCCTGGTCGACGGGTTCACCGCGACCGCGCATGCCGGTCACCGGATCCGGCAGCGCCAGGCCGCCATCGGCGAGGTCCTCGGGATCATCGAGGCATCGGTCCGCTACCGGCTCAACCGGATGCCGTTCGAGAAGCTGCTGGTGCGCGCGGCCGGGTATCTGCGCGGCGAATCGCTGACCGAACTCGACGAGTTGGGGGAGCGGCTGTTCGTGGACCGGATCGCGCACCGCATCTACCCGCACATGCGCGATGTGGTGCGCAGGCATCAGGACCGTGGTCACACCGTGGTGATGAGTTCGTCGGCACTGACCATCCACGCCGAACCGGTGGCCCGCCATCTCGGGATCGACCACGTGCTGTGCAACCATTTCGAAACCGATGAGCAGGGCAGGCTGACCGGTGGGATCGTCAAGCCCGTCATCTGGGGTGCGCGCAAAGCCGATGCGGTCCAAGGGTTCTGCGAGCGCAACGACATCGAGTTGGGGCGCGGCTTCTTCTACGCCGACGGCCCGGAGGACAGCGCGCTGATGCGGTTGGTCGGTTTTCCGCGGCCGGTCAACCCGCGGCCCGGGCTGGCCGCGGCGGCCGCCGAACACGGCTGGCCGGTGCTCACCCTGGCCCGGCCCGCGCCGAGGCGCCGGGTGGGTTAGCCGAGCCCGTAGACACCTCTGCCGGTGACCAGGGGGAGGTCCAGCGTGGTCCGGATTCCCGGCGGGGCCGCCAGCACATCCGGGATCGCGTTGACGATGCGGCCCGCCGCGGCCACGATCGCGGCGTGGTTGTGGTCGCCCTTGCGGCTGGACGGGCAGATGTCGACGGCGTAGGACGGCTCGCCCACGATCTCGACCCGGTAGGAGCCGCCCGGCTGGGCCGGCTGCGCCCAGTCCGGGCGCAGATCGCCGCGCAGCCGGGTGACGTGCTCGATGACGATCGCCGGCTCACCCGCGGCCATGCCCCGGATCTCGAACCGCACCGCGGCCACCGTGCCCTTCGCGATGTGCCCGGCGGCGACGTCGAAGTCCTCCGGTGCGGGTTCCTTCTCGCACACCTCGGTGATGTCGTCGATCTCGATGCCGAGCCCCGCGGCCAGCTGCCGGATCGAGGTGCCCCAGGCGATGCTCAGCACCCCCGGGTGAAACAGCATCGCGGTCTCGTCGAGTGGTTTGCCGAACCCCATCACGTCGAACATCACCGTGACCCCGTCGTAGGTGGCGTAGTCGGCGATCTCCATGCAGCGGACCTGCTGGATGCTCTGGCAGGTCCCGGCCAGCGCGAACGGGATCAGATCGTTGGCGAACCCGGGGTCGACCCCGGTGATGAACAGGCTCGCACCGCCGGTGGCCGCCGCGTCCTCGATGCCGACGATGTACTTGCGCGGCATGAGTTTCCAGGGGAACTGCAGGCTCACCGGGGCCGAACCGACCACGTTGATCCCCGCGGCCAACAGCTTCGTCACGTCGGCGATCGCGTCGGGGCCCCTGGTGTCGCCCATCGCGCAGTACACCGCGCAGTCCGGTTCGGCCGCGATCACCGCGTCGAGGTCGTTGGTGGCGGTGATGCCGGTGGCCCGGTCCAGCCCGGCGAGCTCACCGGCATCCTTGCCGACCTTCGATTCGGTCGAGATGCACAGCGTCGTCAGCTCGTAGGCCGGATTGATCAAGAGCCCGGTCAGCGCCAGGCGGCCGACATTCCCTGTTCCGATGTGGGCGACGCGAATTGCCATGGGAACGAAGTATGCCGACTCGACGGGGAAATTGGAACAGGTTCTAATTTCCCCGGGTGCTGGGGTAGCCTCACCGGGCATGGGACGCGTAGACGGAAAAGTCGCACTGATCAGTGGTGGCGCTCGCGGGATGGGCGCAGAACACGCCAGGGCGCTGGTCGCCGAGGGCGCCAAGGTGGTGATCGGCGACATCCTCGACGAGGAGGGCAAGGCGCTGGCCGCGGAACTGGGTGACCCGGTGCGCTACGTCCACCTCGACGTCACCGACGCCGACCAGTGGGACGCGGCCGTCGCGACCGCGAACGAGGAGTTCGGACGGCTCAACGTGCTGGTCAACAACGCGGGCATCGTGGCGCTGGGGGCGATCGGCAAATTCGATATGGCCCAGTGGCAGAAGGTCATCGACGTCAACCTGACCGGGACGTTCCTCGGCATGCAGGCCTGCGTCAAGTCGATGAAGGCCGCCGGCGGCGGGTCGATCATCAACGTCTCGTCGATCGAGGGACTGCGCGGGGCGATGATGGTGCACCCCTACGTCGCGTCCAAATGGGCGGTGCGCGGCCTGACCAAATCGGCCGCGCTGGAGCTCGGCGCGAAGCAGATCCGGGTGAACTCGATCCACCCTGGCTTCATCCGCACCCCGATGACCGAGCATTTCCCCGAGGACATGCTGTCCATCCCGCTGGGCCGGCCGGGACAGCCCGATGAGGTGTCCAGCTTCGTGGTGTTCCTGGCCAGCGACGAATCCCGCTATGCCACCGGAGCCGAATTCGTCATGGACGGCGGGCTGGTCAACGACGTTCCGCACAAGCTCTGACCGACCACCGCCGCGACGACGGCGGGCGACATTCGGCAGAATGATCCGGCGCGGCCGATCTCCGGATGACGCGGCCGCCCGGTCCTCGAGGAGCTGCCATTTCCGCCCGGAAACGTCGTGTCGGGCCCACCATCGCGGGTTGTGTTCTCATCACGCTGTTGGTGTTGTCGCTGTGCGTCGGTGACCTGCCCACCTTCGCGGGCTCGCAGGCCCCCTCCGGCCGGATCGAACTCGCGCACGGTTGGCAGCTCGCGTCGGCGCGCGGCGTGCGGGCCGACGGCGCCGCGATGTCCACCCCCGGCGATATCGCGGGCGGTTGGCACACCGTCGAGCACATGCCCGCCACGGTGCTGCAGGCGCTGCAGGACGACGGCACCTACCCGGACCTGTACTACGGGGAGAACCTGACCCGGGTGCCCGACGACCTCTACCGCCAGGACTGGTGGTACCGCACCACATTCGACGCGCCGGCCGGCAGCTCGAGTTACCGCCTCGAGTTCCCCGGGATCAACTACCGCGCCGAGGTCTGGCTCAACGGCACGATGGTGGCGGACAGTTCGCGGGTGGTGGGGATGCACACCGCCCACGAGATCGATGTGACACCGTGGATCGCCGAGGGCGCGAGCAACACCCTGGCGGTCCGGGTCACTCCCGAGCAGGCCTTACAGGACGTCGACGGGGTCGAGCTGGCGGACAGCTGGTGGGACTGGCTCAACTGGAACCGGATCGGCTACCAGGGCCCCGGGAAGAACCCGTTACGGGGGAATTCCTTTGTCGCCGACCGCAATGCGGGGATCTTCAGGCCGGTGTACCTGAGTTTCTCCGGACCGGCCGTGCTCAGCGATCCGATGGTCACCACCGAGCTGCCGCTGCCGTCCACCGACAGTGCCCGGCTCACGGTGTCCACCGATGTCCGCAACACCGCGCGCGAACCGGTCCGAGGCGTGGTGCGGGCCAGGATCACCCGGGCCGGCAAACCCGATGTGACGGTGGACCGGCCGGTCAGCCTGGCCGCCGGCGAGAAACGCGAAATCCGGTTCGACCCGGACACCTTCGCGGCGTTGCGGATCGAGCACCCCGACCTGTGGTGGCCCTACACGATGGGCTCACCCGACCTGTACGACCTGCGGGTCGAGTTCGTGCGGTACGGCCGGGTCACCGACGCCGAGGAGTCACGGTTCGGCATCCGCACCGTCGAGCAGCACCGCGACAGCGATGAACAGTATCCCGATCTGGGACGGGGCGGCAGCTTCTACCTCACCGTCAACGGCAGGGACTTCCTGGTCCGCGGCGCGGCCTACACCCCCGACCTGCTGTACCGCTACGACCCGCAACGCGAGGACGCGATCCTGGGCTACGTGCGGGATATGGGCCTGAACATGTTGCGGCTGGAGGGAAAGTTCCCCGGCGACAACATCATCGAGCGGGCCGACGAACTCGGCATCCCGCTGATGTACGGGTGGATGTGCTGCAACCAGTGGGAGAAGTGGTGGCAGTGGGATGACGAGGATCACCGGGTCGCCGACGACAGCCTGCGCTCGCAGATCCTGTCGCTGCGCGGGCACCCGTCGGCGTTCCTGTGGGCCAACGGCAGCGACGGCAGGCCGCCCGCCGACGTGCTGGCCGGTTACCACGCCATCCTCGAGGACCTGCGCTGGCCCGACGCCGTCGTCGACACCGTCTCCTCGCTGGCCCGCAACGAGGACGGCGAGGTCGACTGGGACGGTATCCACATGGCGGGTCCCTACACCTGGCGTCCGCCCAGTTACTGGTTCAGCGGCCGGTACCGGGCCACCAGGGGTGCGAACGCCGAACAGGGCGACAACGAACACATCCCGCCGTTCGCGAGCCTGCGGAAATTCATCCCGCCCGACAAACTGTGGCCGATCAACGAGGCGTGGTACTTCCACGCCGGGGCC
Source organism: Mycobacterium sp. NPDC003449 (assembly GCF_053588415.1). Lineage (NCBI taxonomy): Bacteria > Bacillati > Actinomycetota > Actinomycetes > Mycobacteriales > Mycobacteriaceae > Mycobacterium > Mycobacterium sp. NPDC003449. The sequence continues at coordinate 796 of NZ_JBSFPX010000193.1, read as the reverse complement.
AACCCCGGCAACGCCGTGCTGGACAGCATCCGCACCGCGGTGATGCAACGCTACGGATCATCGCGCAGCGCCGAGGAATTCGCCGGAAAGGCGCAGCTGGCGCATTACGAGTCGACCCGCGCACAGTTCGAGGCGTTCGCCTCGCAGGGCTGGGCCAACCACAAGATGACCATCTACTGGATGCTCAACAACCACTGGCCGTCGTTCTTCGGCCACCTCTTCGACTACTACCTGCGGCCGGGCGGCGCGTACTTCGGCGCCAAGAAGGGGCTGCGCCCGCTTTCGGTGGTCTTCGACGCCTACGCGACCGGCGACCACGACACGGCCAACGTCACGGTCGTCAACCAGTCCCCGGAGGAGCGCAGCGGCCTGCGGGTGCGGGTCCGGACCTACGATCTGAACGGCCGGATGCGTGACGACCGCACCAGCCGCGCGGTGACCGTGCCGTCCGGGGGCGTCGCCGCCGCGCTCACGCTGCCTCGGGAGGCGCGCGATTCACAGGTGTTCTTCGTGCGCTGCGAACTGCTCGACGCCGACGGCGGGGTGGTCACCGACAACACCTACTGGCAGTCCCAGCAGCGCGACGACGTCGGCGGCCCCGGCAACGACCAGGCCTTCGAACTGCACCAGACCCGGTGGGCCGATATGACCCCGCTCAACACCATGGCGCGGGTCCCGCTGCGGGTCGCCGCCGAGCGCTCGGCGGGGGCGGAGGGGGGGGGAGGGACCGACACGAAGCCCCACCCCCCCCCCCCCCACCCCATATAGCACAAGTCCGAGGGCCCCCCCCGCCGCG
>NZ_JBSFPX010000192.1:0-14041 GCF_053588415.1 Mycobacterium sp. NPDC003449 | reverse complement strand
GAAGTCCGAGCCACCCTTGCCGCCGCCGATCGGCAGCCCGGTGAGCGAGTTCTTGAAGATCTGCTCGAAGCCGAGGAATTTGACGATCCCCAGGTACACCGAGGGATGGAACCGCAGCCCACCCTTGTACGGGCCGAGCGCCGAGTTGAATTCGACCCGGAACCCGCGGTTGATCTGCACCGCCCCCGCGTCGTCGAGCCACGGCACCCGGAAGATGATCTGGCGCTCGGGCTCGCACAGCCGGCGGATCACCGCGTTGTCGACGTATTCGGGATGCTTGGTGACCACCGGCTCAAGGCTGGTCAGCACCTCGTACACGGCCTGGTGGAACTCGGTCTCGCCGGCGTTGCGGGACACCAGTTCCTCGTAGATGCCATGCAGACTGCTGGGCAGGGTCATAGTCACTTCACCTCGTAACGTGGGAACACTCCGGTCGGGGCGGGCAGGGCGACACCGGGTTTGATCCGGGTGGCGATGGCTTCGAATGTGCGGTCGCCGGCCGGTTGGCCGAGCAGGTCGAGCAGTTTGGCCGTGGACTGCGGCATCACCGGCTGACACAGCAGCGTGGCGATCCGCACCACCTCCAGCGTCGTGTACAGCACGGTGCGGAACCGGTCCTGGTCGGCCGGGTCCTCGGACTTGCGCAGCACCCACGGTTCCTGCGCCGAGAAATACCGGTTCGCCGCGCCGAGCACCGACCAGATCGCTTCCAGCGCAAGGTGCATCGCCGGGACATCGTAGTGCGCCCGCACCTGCTCCAGCAGCACGTCGGCCGCCGTCAGCAGCGCGGTGTCCTCGGCGCTGAACTCACCGGGATCGGGCACGGCCGCACCGAGGTTGCGGGCCACCATCGACAGTGAGCGCTGCGCCAGGTTGCCCAGTTCATTGGCCAGGTCCGCGTTGATCCGGCCGATGATGGCGTCCTCGTTGTAGCTGCCGTCCTGGCCGAAGGGCACCTCGCGCAGCAGGAAGTAGCGCACCTGGTCGAGGCCGAACGTGTCGATGAGATTCATCGGGTCGACGACATTGCCGATCGACTTGCTCATCTTCTCGCCCTTGTTGAGCAGGAAGCCGTGCACGAACACCCGGCGCGGCAGCTCGATGCCCGCCGACATCAGAAACGCCGGCCAGTACACGGTGTGGAACCGGATGATGTCCTTGCCGATCATGTGCAGATTCGCCGGCCAATACCGTTGGAAGGCAGCCGAATCGGTGTCCGGGAAGCCGGCCCCGGTCAGGTAGTTGGTCAGCGCGTCCACCCACACGTACATGACGTGATCGGGATGGCCGGGCACCGGAACACCCCAGTCGAACGTGGTGCGCGAGATGGACAGGTCGCGCAGGCCGCCGGAGACGAAGCTGACCACCTCGTTGCGCCGCACCTCGGGCCCGATGAACTCCGGGTGGGCCTGGTAGTGCGCGAGCAGCGGCTCGGCGTAGGCCGACAACTTGAAGAAGTAGGTCTGCTCCTCGGTCCAGGTGAGCGGTGCGCCCGTCTCGGTGGCGATCCGGGTGCCGTCGGGCTGCTCGGTGGTCTCACCCTCGGTGAAGAAGCGCTCGTCGCGCACCGAGTACCAGCCCGCGTAGGTGTCCAGGTAGATGTCGCCGGCCTCGTTCATTCGCTGCCAGATGGCCTTCGATGCCTCGTAGTGGTCGGCGTCGGAGGTGCGGATGAACCGGTCGAAGGAGATGTTGAGTTTTTCCTGCATGCGCTGGAACACGTCGGAGTTGCGCCGCGCCAGCTCGGCCGCTGCGATGCCTTCGGCGGCCGCGGTCTCGGCCATCTTCTGGCCGTGCACGTCGGTGCCGGTCAGGTAGCGCACGTCGAAACCGTCCAGGCGCTTGAACCGGGCGATGGCGTCGGTGGCGACGTACTCGTAGGCATGCCCGATGTGCGGTGCGCCATTCGGGTAGGCGATCGCCGTGGTGATGTAGTACGGGCGGTCCCCGGGGGAGGAGGTGTCCTCGGGGGTGCGCGTCCCCGCGCCGGGGGAGGAGAAGGTGCTCATCGGGGAATCACTTTATGGTGTTGCGGTGAGTTCCAAACGGTCAGCCAGGGACAAGCCTCCCGCCCCGGAGCCGCTGGCCCCCCTGATCGACGCCCACACCCACCTCGACGCCTGCGGCGCCGAGACCGCCGCCGACGTGCGGGCGATCGTGGACCGGGCCGCAGCCGTGGGCGTCGGGCAGGTCGTCACCATCGCCGATGACCTGGCCTCCGCGCACTGGGTGACCACGGCCGCCGAGGCCGACGACCGGGTGTACGCCGCGGTCGCGCTGCACCCCACCCGCGCCGCCACGCTCACCGGCGCTGCCAGGGCCGATCTGGAGCGGCTGGCCGCCCATCCGCGGGTGGTCGCGATCGGCGAGACCGGGATCGACATGTACTGGCCGGGCCGCCTGGACGGGTGTGCGACGCCCGAACAGCAGCGCGACGGCTTCGCCTGGCATATCGATCTGGCCAAGCGCACCGGCAAGCCGCTGATGATCCACAACCGCGACGCCGATGACGAGGTGCTCGACGTCCTGCGCGCCGAGGGGGCGCCCGAGACTGTGATCTTCCACTGTTTTTCGTCGGGCCCCGAGATGGCCCGCACCTGCGTCGACGCCGGCTGGGTGCTGAGCCTTTCCGGCACGGTGAGCTTCAAGAACGCCCGTGACCTGCGGGAAGCGGCCCAGCTGATTCCGGCCGGTCAGCTGCTGGTGGAGACCGACGCGCCGTTTCTGACCCCGCATCCGTACCGCGGGGCACCGAACGAGCCTTATTGCCTGCCATACACTGTCCGGGCACTCGCGCAGTTGCTGGACCGGCCCGCCGAGGAGGTCGCGTCCGAGACCGCAGGCACTGCGGCGCGGGTGTACGGACTTAACGGAGGCCCCGGTGTCCGGTAGCCGGTTGTAGTTGCCGGAACTAGGCCTTTTCGTTACCGTCTTGTGATCAACCGCTTGACCTGCAGCCGCTGAACGCTGCCGTCAGATCCGGGAGTACCGCGAACGTGAATGCCCTGACAAAACTTCATGAGTCCCGATCGCCGATGCTCCGCGGGGTCCTCGGCGCCCTTCTGGTGACTCTCACCGCGGCCGGTGGCTACGCCGTCTCGTCCCACAAGACGGTGACGCTGTCGGTGGACGGGGCGCCGATGACGGTGGCGACGATGAAGTCCAGGGTGATCGACGTGGTCGAGGAGAACGGTTTCGACGTCGGCGACCGTGATGATCTCTACCCGGCCGCCGATCAGTCGGTGCACCAGTCCGAGACCATCGTGCTGCGCCGCAGCCGGCCCCTGGAGGTGTCGCTGGACGGTCAGGACAGCAAGCAGGTGTGGACCACCGCGTCGACGGTCGACGAGGCGCTCGCGCAGCTGCGGATGACCGATAAGGCCCCTGCCGCGGCATCGCGGGGCAGCCGGGTGCCGCTGGCCGGGATGGCCCTGCCGGTGGTGAGTCCCAAGACGGTCGAGATCGACGACGGCGGCACCGTGTCGACCGTGCACCTGGCCGCCCCGAACGTGGCGGGCCTGCTGCAGGCCGCCGGAGCCCCGCTCGAGCAGAACGACACCGTGACCCCCGCGGCATCGTCCCCGGTCGTGGACGGTATGCACGTCGAGGTGACCCGGATGCGGATCGAGAAGGTGACCGAGCAGATCCCGCTCGCGCCGGGCAACAAACGCATCGAAGACCCCACCCTCAACATGAGCCGCAAGGTGGTCGAGGACCCGGGCGCGCCGGGTACCCAGGACGTCACCTTCGCTGTCGCGAAGGTGAACGGTAAGGAAACTGGCAGGTTGCCAGTAGCCAATGTCGTTATCAATCCGGCCCGCGACGGCGTGCTCCGAGTCGGAGCAAAGCCGGGCACCGAAGTCCCCCCGGTGACCAACGGAGCCGCCTGGGATGCCCTTTCGCAGTGTGAAGCCGGAGGTAACTGGGCGATAAACACGGGTAACGGTTTCTACGGCGGCGTGCAATTTGATCAGAACACCTGGGAGCGACAGGGGGGATTGCGGTATGCTCCGAGGGCCGACTTGGCGACAAGGGAAGAGCAAATTGCGATTGCTACGGTGACGCAAGCCCGGCAAGGTTGGGGAGCCTGGCCCGTCTGTAGCGGGAGGATTGGGGCGCGCTGACTATTCGACTGCTCGGGCGGACCGAGATACGACGACTGGCCAAAGACATCGACTTTCGGCCACGCAAATCATTCGGACAGAACTTTGTCCACGACGCCAACACTGTTCGGCGCATCGTGTCGGCCTCCGGTGTCCATCGCAACGACCACGTTCTCGAGGTCGGGCCCGGACTCGGATCGCTGACGCTGGCGCTGCTCGACCGTGGTGCGCGCGTCACCGCAGTGGAGATCGATCCGCTGCTGGCGCAACAGTTGCCCACCACGATCGCCGAACATTCGCACAGTGAGATCAATCGGCTCACCGTGCTCAACCGCGACATCCTGACGCTGGTTCCGGCCGATGTCACCGATCAGCCGACCGCGCTCGTCGCGAACCTGCCCTACAACGTGGCAGTGCCCGCGCTGCTGCACCTGCTGGCCGAATTCCCGTCGATCCGGACGGTGATGGTCATGGTGCAGGCCGAGGTGGCCGAACGGCTGGCCGCCGAACCGGGTGGCAAGGACTACGGGGTGCCCAGTGCCAAGGTGCGTTTCTACGGAAACGTCCGCAGGCACGGCATGGTGTCGCCCACGGTGTTCTGGCCCATCCCGCGCGTGTATTCGGGGCTGGTCCGCATCGACCGCTACGAAACACCGTCCTGGCCGATGGATGAGGCCTTCCGCGATGAGGTGTTCGGTTTGATCGACACCGGGTTCGCGCAACGCCGCAAGACCTCGCGCAACGCATTCGCCGACTGGGCGGGTTCGGGAAACGAGTCGGCGGAGCGGCTGCTGGCCGCCAGCATCGACCCGTCGCGCCGCGGTGAAACCCTCGCGATCGCCGATTTCGTCCGGCTGTTGCAGCGGGCGAAGGAAGCCGCCGGTGAGGCTCAGGAGCGCGTCCGCGTCACCTAGCCTCAACCCCACCCCAGCGCGCGAGTTCGACGAAAGGGCCGCCCCACCATGCGGTGGGGCGGCCCTTTCGCCGGATCAGGTACCGACGGATCCCGACTATCCGAGCGCCTCGACGATCAGCCCGACGAACTCGGCGCACGAGCCATAGCGCCGCTCCGGGTTTTTCGCCATGGCCTTGGCCACGATCGGATCGACGGCGGTGGGAATCCACGGTGCTCGGCGCGAGATGCGGGGCGGCGCACTGTGCAGTTGATGATCGACGATGCTCATCGCCGTGTTCGCCGCGAACGGTGGCGAACCGGTCAGCAGTTCGACGGTGGTGCAGGCCAGGGCGTACTCGTCGGCGGCCGGGGTGGGATCGCGCCCGCTGAGCAACTCCGGTGCCGAATACGGCAGCGACGCCTGCACTCTGGCCACCGGGGCGCCGGCGCGCCGGGTGATGCGTCTGGCCGGGTCGAGGGTCAGCCGTCCGCTGTCGTGCGACATCCGCGCGGCCACATCCTCGGCCAGCGAGTGCGCCACCCCGAAGTCGATCAGTACGGCACGCGAAAACGGCTCGTCGACAAGGATATTGGCGGGTTTGACGTCGCTGTGCACGATGCCCTGCCGGTGCGCGTAGTCGAGCGCGTCGGCGATCTGGGTGAGCGCCGTGACGCGGTCGGGCGCGGCAGGCAGGTCGGGCAGGTCGCCGACCGTCCCTCCGGTGACCAGCTCCATGGCCAGCCACGCCGGGCCCTCCGCGTAGACCGTGACGATGTGGGGATGGGTGAGCGTGCGGGCGAACTCGAACTCCCGCCGCAGCCGGATCAGCTGGTCGGGTCTGCGGTGCTGGTCGTCGAGCACCTTGAGCGCGACCGTGCGGCCCGCCTCGTCGCGGGCCCGGTACACGACGGCCCAGCCGCCTCGGCCGACGGCCGCATCGACGGCGTATCCCGCGATGGTCCCGCCGGGTGACACCACCTTGACAGCTTAGGTTCGGCGCACGTGGCACTGCCGAGGTTCGCCGACAGCATCGGTCGGTCGGCGATAGTGTCGGTGCCGTGTCAGCATCTGACGGCAGCACCGCATCCGAGTGGGTTCCCACCGGGTCGGTCACCGTGCGGGTACCGGGGAAGGTGAACCTGCACCTTTCGGTCGGCGATCTGCGCGACGACGGCTACCACGATCTCACCACCGTGTTTCACGCGGTGTCACTGCTCGACGAGGTGACGGTCCGCAACGCCGACATGCTGTCCGTGAACCTGTCCGGTGAAGGGGTGGAATCGCTGCCCACCGATCACCGCAATCTGGCCTGGCGGGCGGCCGTGCTGATGGCCGAGCACGTCGGCCGGGCGCCCGACGTCGAGATCAGCATCGAGAAGTCGATCCCGGTGGCGGGCGGCATGGCCGGCGGCAGCGCGGACGCCGCCGCGGTGCTGGTGGCGATGAACACGCTGTGGGAACTCGGCGTGCCCCGGCGCGACCTGCACGCGCTGGCCGCCCAGCTGGGCAGCGATGTGCCGTTCGCGCTGCACGGGGGGACGGCGCTGGGCTCGGGCCGCGGTGAGGAACTCGCCACCGTGCTGGCCCGCAACACCTTCCACTGGGTGCTGGCGTTCGCCCACCGCGGGCTGTCCACCCCGAAGGTGTTCGGCGAGCTGGACCGGCTGCGCACGGATTCCGAGCGGGGTGCGCCGCCGCGGGCCGAGGAGCCCGAGCCGGTCCTGGCGGCGCTGGCCTCCGGTGATCCGGCCGAGCTGGCGTCGCTGCTGGGCAACGATCTGCAGCCGGCGGCGCTGAGCCTGTATCCGGATCTGCGGCGGACCCTGCGGGCGGGTGTCGATGCGGGCGCGCTGGCCGGGATCGTGTCCGGATCCGGCCCGACGTGTGCGTTCCTGTGCCCGTCGTCCACCACCGCCGTGGACGTGGGGGCGCAGCTGGCGGGCGACGACGTGTGCCGTACCGTACGGGTGGCCAGCGGTCCGGTGCATGGGGCACGCGTCGTCCCCACACCGTCGACGTCGGTGTGACCCGGGTGTGACGCAGAACTCAATTCTCGCGAGAGTTTGGCAGCTACTTAAGGGTCTCTTAAGATGATCGACGGTGAATGCTATCGGTCAGGTATCGGACACGACGTTCCCGCCCGCCGCATCGGGCGGACGGCGGCGCAGTCGCGTTACCCGCACCGACGCTCCCGCACCGTTGCGGGGGAGGGTCGCGCCCGAGTGGACGCCATCACCGAACCGAGACATAACTGCTGCCCAATTGTGTGTGCGCGCCTCCTCGAAAGCGTTGCCCACCGAGCGGAGCATGGATAGCCGGGCAATGCCGCCGGTCCCGAGGAGGTCGTCGTGAGCAGATTCACCGAGAAGATGTACCGCAACGCCCGCGAGAGCGCCAGGGGCATGGTGACCGGCGAACCGCACGAGCCGGTGCGCCACACCTGGGGTGAGGTTCACGAGCGGGCTCGGCGCATCGCGGGCGGCCTGGCCGCCGCGGGTATCGGACACGGCGACGCGGTCGGCGTGCTGGCCGGCTTCCCGGTGGAGATCGCCCCGACCGCCCAGGGGGTGTGGATGCGCGGCGCGAGCCTGACCATGCTGCACCAGCCGACCCCGCGCACCGACCTCGCGGTGTGGGCCGAGGACACCATGAACGTCATCGGGATGATCGAGGCCGACGCCGTCATCGTCTCCGAGCCGTTCCTGGTCGCCGTCCCGGTGCTCGAAGAAAAAGGCATCAAGGTCGTCAAGATCGCCGACCTGCTCGCCGCCGACCCGATCGATCCGGTGGAGACCGGCGAGGACGATCTGGCGCTGATGCAGTTGACGTCCGGCTCTACCGGATCGCCCAAGGCCGTCCAGATCACCCACCGCAACATCCACTCGAACGCCGAGGCGATGTTCATCGGTGCGGAGTACGACGTCGACAAGGACGTCATGGTCAGCTGGCTGCCGTGCTTCCACGACATGGGCATGGTCGGCTTCCTGACCATCCCGATGTACTTTGGCGCCGAGCTGGTCAAGGTCACGCCGATGGACTTCCTGCGCGACACCCTGCTGTGGGCCAAGCTCATCGACAAGTACAAGGGCACCATGACCGCGGCGCCCAACTTCGCCTACGCGCTGTTCGCCAAGCGGCTGCGCCGTCAGGCCAAGCCGGGCGAGTACGACCTGTCCACGCTGCGGTTCGCGCTCTCGGGCGCCGAACCCGTGGAGCCGGCCGATGTCGAGGACCTGCTCGACGCGGGCAAGCCGTTCGGTCTTCCGGAGTCGGCAATCCTGCCGGCCTACGGCATGGCCGAGACCTGCCTGGCGGTGTCGTTCTCCCCGTGCAACGCGGGCCTGGTGGTCGACGAGGTCGACGCCGACCTGCTGGCCGCGCTGCGCCGCGCCGTGCCCGCCACCAAGGGCAACACCAAGCGGCTGGCCTCGCTGGGCCCGCTGCTCAAGGACCTGGAGGCGCGCGTCGTCGACGAGCACGGCGAGGTCATGCTGTCCCGCGGTGTCGGCGTGATCGAGCTGCGCGGCGAATCGCTGACCCCCGGCTACATCACCATGGGCGGTTTCCTGCCGGCCCAGGACGAGCACGGCTGGTACGACACCGGCGACCTCGGCTACATCACCGAGGAGGGCAACATCATCGTGTGTGGTCGCGTCAAGGACGTGATCATCATGGCCGGGCGCAATATCTACCCGACGGATATCGAACGGGCCGCCGGCCGCGTCGAGGGCGTGCGCCCCGGCTGCGCCGTCGCGGTCCGCCTGGACGCCGGGCATTCGCGCGAGACCTTCGCCGTCGCAGTGGAATCCAACGCCTGGCAGGATCCGGCCGAGGTGCGCCGGATCGAGCATCAGGTGGCCCACGAGGTGGTGTCCGAGGTCGACGTGCGTCCGCGCAACGTCGTGGTGCTCGGGCCCGGCAGCATTCCCAAGACCCCGTCGGGCAAGCTGCGCCGGGCTAACTCGGTGTCGCTGGTCAGCCAGTAGCCGCCGGGCGGGGGCGGGGGAGCGCCCAGACTTTCCCGCCGAGCAGACGCGCGCGTCCCGTGGAAAGGGCTTTCCCGGGTACCCGCATGTCTGCTCGGCGGAGGAACTACGTGGCCAGGTACCCGCCGTCGACGGGGATGGAGATCCCGGTGAGGTAGGACGCCTGCTCCGAGGCGAGGAAACCCACCACGGCGGACACGTCGGCCGGCTCGGCGATACGACCGAGCGGAATCGCCGCGGCGACCCGCGCGGCTTCCGCCTCGGGATCGGAAAGCCCGTGCAGCCACTCGTTGTACAGCGGAGTCCGCGTCATCCCCGGGGCGACGGCATTCACCCGTATCCCGTACTGCGCCAAGTCGACAGCCGCGGCTTTGGTGAATGCCAACATGGCCCCCTTGCTCGCACTGTAGACACCCATGGTCGGGACGCCGATGCTGGCCAGCCGCGACGTGATGTTGATGATCGATCCGCCGTCACCCTGATCGGCCATCACCCGGGCCGCGGCGATCAGCAGGTTCATCGCCCCGAATGTGTTGATCTCGAACGTACTTCGGATCTCGTCGTCGGTTGCCTTCAGCAGATCGCCGGTGTGGTCCACCGCGGCGTTGTTGACCAGGACGTCGAGCCGGCCGAGCTCGTCGACGGTGCGCCCGATGAGACGGTCCGATCCGCCGGCGTCGGTCAGATCGGACTGCAGGAACACCGCGCGTTCACCGAGCCGGCGGGCGATCTCGGTCCCGCGTTCGGTGGACCTGCCGGATACGACCACCCTGAACCCGTCGCCGACCAGCCGTTCGGCGATGTCGATGCCGATCCCGGATGTCGCTCCGGTGACGAGCGCGACGCGGTCCCCGGCCATCTCAGGCCGTCCCGCCGAGGAAGGCGGTGGCTTCGATCTCCACCAGTTCACCTGCGGGTAATCCGTTGACGCCCACCGTCGTCCGTACCGGGGTGTGCCCGCCGAGTGCGCGCGAGTAAGCGGCATCGAACGTGGCGAACTCCGCGATGTCGGTGAGAAAGCAGGTCATCCGGACCACGTCACCGAGCTCCGCACCGTGCGCGGCAAGGATTTCGGTGATGTTGGCGACCGCCTGCGCGGTCTGGCCGGACAGGTCGCCGAGGCGGCCGGTGGCGTCCTCGCCGGTCTGTCCGGCCACGAACAGCCATTGCCCTCGACGTACTCCCAAGGCGTAGTGCCCCGCGGGCTCAATCATCGCGATTCCTCCTCAACATGTGTATCCGGGGTTGGTGGCGCGTCCGCGCTGCCGGTGACCAGCAGCGCGACCTTGCGTCCCTGCCACCGGTCCCGGTGGGTGTGCAGGTAGGCAAGGGAGGCCGCGGCCGCGCCCTCGGCCTCGATTCCGGCGTCCCGTCGGAGCCGGGCCTGTGCGTCGGTGATATCGCTTTCCGACACCGTGGCGATGTCGTCGACGCATTTCTGCGCGAGCGGGAAGGTGTAGGTGTTGTCCGGGCCGAGGTCGCCCATCAGCGAGGTCGCCACGGTGGCGATCTCGGGTGGGCTGACCGGGTGCCCGGCACGCAGCGAAAGCGCCATCGCGGGTGCGTTCTCGGCGCACACCCCGATCACGGTGGTGGCGGGGCGCAGCGCCTTGATCGCGAGTCCGATGCCGGCGATCAACCCTCCGCCGGACACCGGAACCACGACGGCATCGAGGTCATCCAGGTCCTCGCACAGCTCCACCGCGGTAGTGCCCTGCCCGCTGATCACGTCGGGATGGTCGAACGGGGGGATGAACCCGAAGTCGTTCGACTTCGCGAACCGCTGTGCGGCCCGGATCGCCTCGGTCTGGTCGGCGGACGTCCGGTCCACCGTCGCGCCGAGGCGATCCAGCGCCGCCACCCGATCGGCGGGCACCGTCGTCGAAACGAACACCTTCACCGGTAAACCCGTCCGGTTGCCCATGTGGGCCACGGCCCTGGCATGGTTTCCGGTGGAGGCGGTGGCGATTCCGGTGCGCCCGCCGTTCTCCACGAGAGCGCAGACGGAATTGCTGGCGCCGCGGATCTTGAAACTCCCGGTGGGTTGGAACGTTTCAAGCTTGAGATACGTATCGACACCGGTGCTTTCGCTGATCACCGCTGCGTGCCGGAGCGGTGTTCGCGTGACATAGGGTGCGATTCTGCTGCGCGCCTGCAGGATCGAGTCCAGATTGGGCATGGTGTGCGGCATCGCGGGGGCCCTATTTGACGACGAGTTCGTGCGGGAGCGCCGACAGGCTCTCGCTTTCGGATTCGCCGACGACGAACGTCTCGCTCAGTGAGTAGCCGACGTCGTTCAGCCACACGGCGAGCATGAGGTGCAGCGCCATGTTCGGCCGCAGCTCGGTGCGGTCACCCGCGGCCAGGCTGATGGTGTTCTCGATCCAGGCGGTTTTCGGGAAGGAGATGCCGATCGAATACCCGATGCGCCCGTTCTTGGTGAAGCCCTGCCCGCCGAGGACGCTGGTCCACGCGGCGTGCACCTGCTCGGCGGTGTTGCCGGGTTTCATCGTGGCCCTGGCGATCTCGTAGCCCTCGGTCACGGTCCGTTCCAGGCGCCGGTACTCGGGTGGTGGCGACCCCAGGTAGACGGTGCGGGCCAGCCCGGCCGCATAGTTGTGCCGATGGCCGCCGAGCTCGATGGTGATCGGAGAGCCCGGGGCGATGACGCTGCCGCTCCAGCTCATGTGCGGGTTGTTGGTGTGCACGCCGCACGACAGGTACGGCTGCCAGGGAGTGGAGCCGTAGGACGAACCGTTCCCGCTGATCAGCTCATGATAGATGTCGGCGGCGACGTCGGCCTCGCGGACGCCGGGTTCGATGATGTCGATGGCCGCGAGCATCGCGCGATCGCTGAACCGCGCGGCCTCTCTGATCAGGTCGATTTCCCTTGGCGATTTGTGGCAGCGGATCCACTCGACGAGTCCGGTGGCGTTCTTCAGGGTCGCCCCGGAGATGGTGTCGTCGAGGGCGTGGAGCGCACCGACCGACAGATCCGACTCGTCGATGCCGATGTTCTTGGGACGCCAGCGCAGCGACGAGATCGTCTCGCCCACAGCCCGCATCGGGTGTTGGGTGCCGTTGATGTAGGCCTCGTCGTAGCCGACCACGTTCTCCGGCGCCAGCCAGCTCAGGGCGGTGGCTGCGGGAACATCCTGTTCCCGCAGGATCAGCACCGGCTCGTCGGGTTGATCCACCGCGACGATGAGCGCCTGCGGCACGTAGAACGAGTAGGCGTCGTACCCGGTGAGGTAGAAGATGTTCTTGGGATCGGTCACGATGAGTGCGTCCATGCCGGCCCGCTGGCCCGCGGTCTTCACCGCGGCGATCCGGTTGCGGTATTCCTGGGAACTGAAAACTTCGTCGATCGTTTTGACTTGCATGTCTGGTGGGCCTTCGTTGTCGTGGGTCAGAATTTGTCGATGAGTTGCGTCCACAGCTCCGTGGACAGCGCGAGAGTGGTGGTGTCGACGCGTTCGTTCGCGCCGTGGAACATATGCCGGAACTCGCTGGGGCCGACGAATCCCGAGAACATCGAGAAGCCGTACACCTGCGCCCCGGCTCGCCGGAAATAGTCGGCGTCGGTCGATGCGGTGATCATGCTCGGGACGAGTTGTGTTCCCGGAGCGATGTTGTCGACGATCCCGGTCACGGTGTCGTACAGCGGCGTTTCCAGCGGGGATTCGTGGGTGACCAGTTCATGTATCCACTCGATGGTCACCTCGTCGGCGAGCCGGCCGAGGGCGGCGCGGATCTCGCGCTCGACGTCCAGACGCGTCTGCCCCGGCATGACCCGCGCATCGACGTCGATCTCCACCCGCTCGGGTATGGAGTTGATGGCGATACCGCCGCGGGCGCCGGTCGGAGTCAGCGTCATATGGGTGCAGGCGTGCGCGGTACCCCCTAGTTCGGGGAGCGTGTCGGCGGTGTCGCGGACGCGGCTGGCATCGAGTAGGCCCGAGGTGGTTTCGGGATCGAAGTCCATACCCCTGACCCATCGGGTCCAGGTCTCCGACATCACCGGCTCGGGTCGGTGCGCGTCGAGCAGGCCGACGATCGTCGCGGCTTTCACCAGGGCGTTGTCGGCACCGAACGGCATCGCGGCGTGACCGGCGCGTCCATGCACGATCAGGCGCAGCCACATGGTGCCCTTCTCCGCGGTGGCCCATGACAGTTTGGGGGTCGGTCCCGAGGTGAGGGGCCACCCACCGCCTTCGGTGACGACGTAATCGGTGGCTACATCGTGAAGGTGGTGCTCCAACAGGTATTTCGCGCCCCAGGTGGCCTGGCCCTCCTCGTCGGCGGTGGCGATGAACGAGATGTCTCCGCGCGGCCGGTGGCCGCACTCCCCGGCATGCCGGATCGCCGCGGCCATCGTGGCGGTCATGTTGAGCATGTCGATCGCGCCACGGCCCCAGACCATTCCGTCGACCAGGTCGCCGCCGAACGGGTCGTGCAGCCAGTCGATGTCATCGGCGGGCACCACGTCGGTGTGGCAAATCAGCGCGAGAGACGGTGCCTTCGGATCGGATCCGTGAATCTTGGCGACAATCGAGCGCCTGCCCTCGGCGGCATCGTAGACTTGGGTGTCCACGGCGTTGCCGAGGAATTGGCGTAGCGTATCGGCGTTGCGAACCTCTTCTCCGGAGTCACGGTGACCGGTGTTGACACACCGGTTGCGGATGAGGGTCTGGAGCAGTTCTACGGTCGGCTCCAGCCGCGGTGAGGTGGCGTCGATCGAACCCATGTGGTCAAGTCCTTGTCAGTGGTGAGATTCGCCGTGCGCCGACGGCGAGAGGTGAATGAGCTCAGCGGGTCCGCTTGCCGGACAGTCAGATAGTTCGGTCCGGCACCATTGCGTCGACCTGGGAGGGGGCTGTCAGACCAGGGATCGTGCGGCCGCGCAGCGAGCATCCGCGGGTCTCGGGAATGAATCGCAGCGCGATCATCCCGATCACGAAGGCGCCCATCATGTAGAAGGCCGGAGCCATCGCGTTCTGCGTCGAACCGATCAGCCAGTCGTTGACCGCGGGGGCGGTTCCGCCGAACAGCATGC
>NZ_JBSFPX010000191.1:0-14198 GCF_053588415.1 Mycobacterium sp. NPDC003449 | reverse complement strand
GTTTTCCGGCGTGGCGGGCAACAGACGCGCACGCTCGCGGTGAAAAGGTGAGCGGTCAGTGGCCGAGGGGGTTGGCCTGCAGGAACTCGTCGGCCACCGCGGCCGGGTCGGCGCCATCGGCGACCTGGCGCCGCATATCGGCGAGGGCGCCGGTGTCGAGCACACCGGCGATCTCGTTGAGCGCCAGGATCTGCCGCTCGTCGAGTTCGTTGCGCCGGTACAGCGGTACCAGGTTCTCGGCCCGGATCAGGGCCGTCTCATCGGCCAGCACCACCAGATCCGATGGGATCGCCGGATCGGCCGTGCTCGACCACGCCGCGTTCACCGTGCCGGCCCGCAACGCCGCGAACAGGCTGGCGTCGTCGGGGAATTCGAGCGCCTTCGCCACCTCGCATGAGCCGATCGCCGCGGGCACCCGCACACCCGCGACCGCGCCGGGGCGCACCGCCGCGCAGTGCCGGCGCAGCGCTCCCAGATCCGATCCGCCCCAGTCCGATGCGATCGCATCGGTCACCACGACCGCCGGTTTGTCCTGCGCCGACATCGTGTAGTCACCGGCCGCGACCCCTTCCGGCAGCGACGACACCAGATCGCGATACACCTGCTCGTCGGCGCGGGCCGGCGCCCCCGGCGCGAACATGCGCAGCAGCCGGCCGGTGAAGCCGGGCAGCACCGTGACCGACCGGGAATCCAGCGCCCCCAACGGCTCCTCGGTCTCGGCGACCACGGCCGGGGTGCCGTAATACCGCAACGCGGAGGCATAGAGGTGGCCGATCACGGCCGACTCCGGATCCGGGCCCGCCCCGACCGCCATCGGCGGCGGACCCTGCTGGCCCGCGCAACCGGCGATCAGCAGCGCGAGCAGCGCCGGCGCCACACCCCGGTGCACCGGGCGCATATCCGATTCAGCCCTCGGATGCCGCCGCCGCCACCGCGGCGGCCACGGCCGGGCCCACCCGCGGATCCAAAGCGCTCGGCACGATGTGGTCGACGGCCAGATCGTCCCCGACCACCGAGAAGATCGCCTCGGCGGCAGCGACTTTCATTCCCTCGGTGATCCGCCGGGCGCGAGCGTCCAGCGCCCCGCGGAACACGCCCGGGAAGGCCAGCACATTGTTGATCTGGTTGGGGAAATCGCTGCGCCCGGTCGCGACGACCGACGCGTATTTGCGGGCCGCATCCGGGTGGATCTCCGGATCGGGGTTCGACAACGCGAAGACGATGCCGCCGGGGGCCATGGTGGCGATGAGCTCCTCGGGCACCACACCCGCCGACACCCCGATGAAGACGTCGGCACCCTCGAGCGCCTCGGCGACCCCGCCGCTCACGCCACGCGGATTGGTCCGGCCGGCCAGATCGGCCTTGACGTCGTTGAGGTTGTCCCGGTCGCCGTGCACCACGCCGCGGGAATCGAGCACCACGATGTCGTTGACGCCCTTGTTCAGCAGGATGTTGGCGCAGGCCACGCCCGCGGCCCCGGCCCCGGAGATGACCACGCGCAACGTGTGGATGTCGCGGTCGAGCACCCGGGTGGCACCCAGCAGCGCGGCGAGCACCACGATCGCGGTGCCGTGCTGGTCGTCGTGCATGACCGGGCAGTCCAGTGCCTCGATGACGCGGCGCTCGATCTCGAAGCAGCGCGGCGCCGAGATGTCCTCGAGGTTCACCGCGCCGAACGTCGGACGCAGCCGGATCAGGGTTTCGACGATCTCGTCCGGATCATTGGTGTCGAGCACGATCGGGATGGAATTCAGCCCGCCGAACGTCTTGAACAGCGCGCTCTTGCCCTCCATCACCGGCAGCGATGCGGCCGCGCCGATGTCACCGAGACCGAGCACCGCGCTGCCGTCGCTGACCACCGCGACCAGGCGGTTGGCCCAGGTGTACTTGGCGGCCAACGTGTGGTCGGCGGCGATGGCGCGGCTGACCTGGGCGACCCCTGGGGTGTAGGCGATCGACAACGCCCGTTGGGTGTCCAGTGGGTCCTTCAGTTCGACCGAGAGTTTCCCGCCCTCGTGGGCGTCGAAGATCTCGGCGTCATCGACGACGACTTGCGGGGTCTGCGCCTCTGAAGAGCGCTCGCGCGAGGATGCGACAGTACTTTCCGACACGGCGTCAGGGTACTTCAAGGCTCCGGCTCACAGGGGCCGGTTCCCCCTTCGTGAGGGTTCGGAAACGGACCGTGCGCGTACCATTCGAGTGGCCCGGTCCGTGCTGTGCACAGTCGAGGGAGGTCAGCCATGCCGTCATTTCGTGCACTGCCGCCGTCACTGCTCCGCCCCAACCCGCGCACCAGGGCCACCACCACCGATGCCGCGGCCATCCACGTCCCGGTGGCCCGCGCGATGGTCGACTGCGGTGTCTACTGCGACGGCACCCGCCTGCCCGGCAAGTACACCCACGCCGCCGCCATCGCCAAGGTCCACGAACTGGAACGCGAGGACCGGCGCGCCTTCGTCTGGATCGGCCTGCACGAACCCGACGAGTTTCAGATGCAGGCCGTGGCCGATGTATTCGGGCTGCACGAACTCGCCGTCGAGGACGCGGTGCACGCCCATCAGCGCCCGAAGCTGGAACGCTACGACAAGACCCTGTTCCTGGTGCTCAAGACGGTCAACTACGTCGAACACGAGTCGGTGGCCAACGCCCGCGAGATCGTCGAGACCGGGGAGATCATGATCTTCGTCGGCCCGGATTTCGTCGTGACGGTCCGCCACGGCGAGCACGGCGGACTGGCCGGGGTCCGCAAGCGGCTGGAGGCCTCACCGGCGGTCCTCAAACTCGGCCCGTTCGCGGTCATGCACGCCATCGCCGACCATGTGGTGGACAGCTACCTCGATGTCACCGACCTGATCGAGACCGATATCGACTCGATGGAGGAGGACATCTTCTCCCCGGCCAGCAACACCAACATCGAGTGCATTTACCTGCTCAAGCGGGAGGTGGTCGACCTGCGACGGGCTGTCGCCCCGCTGACGCTGGCGTTGTCACGGCTGCTGTCCGACCACAACGACGTCATCTCGGTCGAGGTGCGCAGGTACATGCGCGACGTCCACGACCACAACGTGCAGGCCTCGGAACGGATCACCAGCTACGACGAGATGCTCAGCTCGCTGGTGCAGGCCGCGCTCGGCAAGGTCGCGATGCAGCAGAACACGGACATGCGCAAGATCTCGGCCTGGGTGGCGATCGCCGCGGTCCCCACCGCGATGGCGGGCATCTACGGGATGAACTTCGACAATATGCCCGAATTGCATTGGGCCTGGGGCTATCCCGCGGTGCTGCTGGTGATGGCGACGGTGTGCTTCCTGCTGTACCGCACGTTCCGGCGCAACAACTGGCTCTAAGACGGCTCGGCGGCCCTACGGGCCGGGTTCAGCACGTCGACCCCGTCGGCCCGCCAGGCCTCGCGCATCGCGTCGGCGCCCTTGAGCCGCACCCAGGCCGCCTCGGTCGCGGTGATCGGGATGGCCGACAGCACCGCCACCGCCGACAGCGGCTCGGGCAGGGCAACCTCACCGATGTCGCCGGCACCCAACAGGAACGCGCTGAACGGCGCGGTGTCGAACAGTTGGGTCTCCAGGTCGACGAGCGCATCCGGCTCCAGGATCAGGCCCTCGACGGCGGGCGCGGCGGCCAGCACCGCCAGCGACCGGGCCAGCCCGGCCGGGGTCGGTCCGCGCAGCGAAAGCGCCACCTCGGCCCGAGGGCCGTGGATCGGGTCGGAGACCAGTTCCGTCGGGTCGAACATCGGGTGGCGCGAACAACCCAGCGTCACATAGTGATAGACATCGCCGCCCGGTTCGGGCCCGTACCGCAGCACATCGATGCGTTCGGTACCGAGGAACGTGACGTTGGCGCCGACCGGGTCACCGGTGATACCGGCCGCGCCGAAATACTCGTCCAGCCGGTCGCGTACGGCAGCCAGGACGTCGATCACTCTTGATCGGGTTCGGGGGCCGGTTCGGCCGGTCTGGCCCCCGCGGGTTCGGCTTCGGCGGCCTGCGGCTCGGCCGCCGCCGTCTCCAGCTCCCGGGTCAGGTTCAGGCCCGACCCGGCATCGAAGATCACCAGTTTGGAGGTGTCGAAGGCGAGCTCGATCTGGCCGCCCGTGGTGACCGGCGATTCGGCGGACACCCGCGCCACGAACTCGTTGACCCCGGCACCCGAGTCGGCGACCAGTTCGGCCAGCTGCGCCGACTGCGCACCGGCCCCCTCGGTGGTGAAGTGCACGTACTTGTCGGCCCCGAGTGACTCCACGATGTCGGCCCGGACCGGGAAGCTCAGGGCCCGGATCCTGGCGTAGCCGTCCAGCAGCGACACATCCTCCAGATGTTCGGGACGGACGCCGACGATGATGTTGTCCGGTTTGGGCTGGCGGTCCAGCAGGTCGTGCACCTTGGGCGCCAGCGTGACCTCACCGAACGGCAGCCGGACCCCCACATCGGTGAAGGTCGCCGGGAAGAAGTTCATCGCGGGCGATCCGATGAACCCGGCCACGAACAGGTTGGCCGGGTTGTTGTAGAGCTCGTCGGGTGTACCGATCTGCTGGACCTCGCCGGCCAGCAGCACCACCACCCGGTCCCCCAGCGTCATGGCCTCGGTCTGGTCGTGGGTGACATAGACGGTGGTGGTGCCGAGCCGGTCCTGCAGCCTGGCGATCTCGGCGCGCATCTGCACCCGCAGCTTGGCATCCAGGTTCGACAACGGCTCATCCATCAGGAATGCCTTGGGGCTGCGCACGATTGCCCGCCCCATCGCCACCCGTTGCCGCTGCCCACCCGACAGCTGAGCCGGCTTACGGTCCAGGAGTTCGCTCAGGTCAAGGATTTTCGCGGTCTCCTCGACCTTGGTGTTGATCTCGTCCTTCTTGAGCTTGGCCAGCGTCAGCGGGAACGCGATGTTCTGGCGCACCGTCATGTGCGGGTACAGCGCATAGGACTGGAACACCATGGCGATGTCGCGGTCCTTGGGCGCCTTGTCGTTGACCCGTTCACCGCCGATGCGCAACTCGCCCGAGGAGATGTCCTCGAGGCCGGCGATCATGTTCAGCGTGGTGGATTTACCGCATCCGGACGGACCCACCAGGATGATGAACTCGCCGTCGGCGATCGTCATCGAGAACTCCTTGACGGCAGCCCTGACACCGCCTGCGCCGTCGGGGTAACTCTTGGTCACCCGGTCCAACACAATCTCGGCCATCCAACTACCCCTTTACCGCACCGGATGTCAGCCCAGCGACGATCCGTCGCTGGAATATCAGAACAAAGATAATGATCGGGATGGTGATGACCATCGCGCCGGCCGCGATCGATCCGGTCGGCTCCTCGAATTGCGAACTACCGGTGAAGTTCGCGATCGCCACCGGAGCGGTGATGGCCCGCTGGGTCGCGGTCAGCGACAGCGCCAGCAGCAGGTCGTTCCAGGCGAAGATGAACACCAGGATGGCTGCGGTGACGATGCCCGGTGCGGCCAGCGGCGCGATCACCCTGCGGAACGCCTGTGCCGGGGTGGCCCCGTCCATCTTGGCGGCCTTCTCCAGATCCCACGGGATCTCCCGGAAGAACGCCGAGAGCGTGTAGATGGCCAGCGGCAGCGCGAACGTGATGTAGGGGATGATCAGGCCGGGCCAGGTGTCGAACAGCCCGATCGTCCGCTCGATGTTGAAAAGCGGTGTCACCAGCGAAATCTGCGGGAACATCGCGATCAGCAGGGCGACACCGACCAGCAGGCGTTTGCCGGGGAAGGTCAGCCGGGCCACCGCGTAGGCCGCCATGCCGCCGATCGTCACCGCGATCACCGTGGTGATCACCCCGATGCCGATCGAGTTGACCAACGCCGAGCTGAAGGCGCCGCCGGAGAAGATGGCCCGATAGTTCTCCAGGGTGAACTCGGACGGAATCAGCTTGCCGTCCTTGACACTTGATGTGGGCTTGAGCGACAGGCTCAGG
Source organism: Mycobacterium sp. NPDC003449 (assembly GCF_053588415.1). Classification (NCBI taxonomy): domain Bacteria; kingdom Bacillati; phylum Actinomycetota; class Actinomycetes; order Mycobacteriales; family Mycobacteriaceae; genus Mycobacterium; species Mycobacterium sp. NPDC003449. The sequence goes on along the minus strand of NZ_JBSFPX010000191.1, from coordinate 8,247 downwards.
ATCCACAGCACCGGAACCAGCGCATAGACCACCACCAGGACGTTGACGATCGTCCACCAGGTCGCGCGCCGGGCGCCCACCCCTTGGGTCATGAGCGCCCCTCCGCCTCAGATCCCGGCGCCGCGGCACCGAAAATCTTGATGTAGATGAACGCGATGACCGCCACCGACAGGAAGATCAGCACGCTGATCGCCGATCCCAGACCGACATTGAACGCCTTGAACAGGTTGTCGTAGCCCAGGATCGACACCGAGCCGGTGTCGTTGGCGCCGCCGGTCAGCACGTAGATGTTGTCGAAGATCCGGAACGCGTCCAGGGTCCGGAACAACAGGGCCACCAGGATCGCCGGTTTGATGAGCGGCAGAATGACTTTCACCAGACGCTTCCAGGAGCCCGCCCCGTCGACCTGCGCGGCGTTCAGCAGATCCTGCGGCACCAGGGCCAGGCCGGCCAACAGCAGCAGCGCCATGAACGGCGTGGTTTTCCACACCTCGGCGAGGATCACGATGCCCAGCGACGGTAACTGGTCGGTCAACGGCGCGCTGCCCTCGGGCAGCAGGTTGGCCAGGTACCCGGTGCCGGGCGTCCAGGCGTAGTACCAACTGTAGGACGCCGCGACGGTCACGATGCCGTACGGGATCAGCACCGCGGTGCGCACCACGCCCTTACCGAAAATGGTGCGGTGCATGACCAGTGCCAGCGCCATGCCGAGGACGAACTCGACGGCCACCGAGATGACGGTGATCGCCAGGGTCACCGCGAAGGCCGTCCACCAGTACCGGTCGGTGAGCACGGTCAGATAGTTCGCGAATCCGACGAACGCGGTGTCACCGGGCTCGGCGAGGTTGTAGCGCTGCAGGCTGAGCCACACCGCGTACCCGATCGGATACGCGGTCACCGCGAGCATCAGAATGACCGCGGGGGCGACGAGCGCGAACGCCAGCCGGCGTTCGGACTTGCGGTTGTCGGAGATCGTCGGCTCCTCGCGCGAGCGCTCGTCGGTCAGGGAACTCACGGGATCAGCCCCTTACCGTCGATGGCCTTCTGCACCGCATCGGCGAGTTCGTCGGCGGTGTGCTCCGGGTCGATCGCCGAGATCGGCGCCAGCGTCGCCGACATCCGGGTCGACACCGCCTGATACACCGGGGTGGCCGGACGCACCGCGGCGTTGGTCAACTGGTCGCGGATGATCTCGTACTGCGGATACTTTGCCTGGAACGCCGGATCGTCGTACAACGATTCGCGCACCGCGGGCAGTCCGCCCTCGATCGAGGTGTACCGCTGGTTCTCGACGTCGCGCAGACACCGGATCGCCTCGAACGCCTCGGCCTTGTGCTGCGTGGTGCTGGCCACCGCCAGATTCAGGCCGCCGAGGGTCACCCGGGCCGGGTCATCGGGTCGCACGCCCGGGAACGGGGCGAAGCCGAAGACCTTTTTGCTGGCGTCGTAGGCGATCTGGAACTGCTCATCGGTGGGTGAGAAGGTGCCGACGTCGTTGATGCTGCCCTCCAGGGCCGGGTCGTTCTCCAGCGGCAGGAAGGACACCCCGCCCTTCACCGCGTTCTCCAGCAGCGAGGGCAGCACGAACGGCCAGTTCACCTCGAGCGCGGCTTTGCCCTGCTCGAGTGCCAGCCGCGCGGTGGCCTCATCGGTCTGGGTCACCGAAGGGTCGGCCCCCGGCGCGGTGGCGACCGATTTGATGATCTGCAGCGCCTTCACGGTCGCGGCGCGGTGCTCGGGGGTGTCGGTGAGGGTGACGCGCTGCCCGTCGTCGGAGAGCACCTGCCCGCCCGCACTTTCCAGCAACGTGTTGAACCACACCACCAGACCCTCGTACTGCTTGCCCTGCACGGCGATCCAACTCGGCTCGCCGGTGGCGTGCAGCCGGGTCGCCTCGGCCACCACGTCGTCCCAGGTGCGCGGCGGCTCGTTCATCAGATCGGCGCGGTACCACAGTAATTGGGTGTTGGTCGTGATCGGGGCGGCGTACAGCTTGTCCTGCCAGCGGGCCGTCTCCAGCGGTCCGGACAGGGTGTTCTCGGTCGCATCCGGCTCGGCCTGACCCGCCGGATCGTCCGAAAGCGGCAGCGCCCACCCCGCCTCGGCGAACTCGGCCGTCCAGACCACGTCGAGCGCCATCAGGTCCAGCGACTTGTCGTTACCGGTCAGCCGCCGGGCCAACTGCAGGCGCTGATCGTCGGCCTCCTTGGGCAGGTCGCGCTGCTCGATCCGGAACCGCCCGCCGAGCTGTTCGTTGCACCGCTCGGCCACCGCGGTGAACGTCGCGGACTCGTTGGCCGGCGTGTAGTAGTTGATCACGATTCCGCCGGCCTGCGATCCGCACCCGGACACCACCGAGACCGTCGTCAACGCGGCCATTGCCGCAGCACATAGCCGCCGAGCGCGCACCGCTCTGCCTCCCGTCGAGGTCGGATGTGCGGAAACCTCCCGCGCGCAAACCGTAGAGCCAGATACACGTGATGTGCAACACTTTCGGCACGCGCGCGTCACAATCGTGACCTGCGGCCCGCCCTGGACCGCTCGGCCGGTGCCGGTAACGCGCCTAGATCGTCAAGCGCGCCAGCAGATCCCGCCCCTGTTCGGCGCCCTCCGGATCGCACAGCACGTCATAACGGCCGGCGACCAGCTGCATGGTCGAACTGAAATCTCTTGTGCCGCGTGCCATCGCGTACGGGACCGCGGAGGTGATCAGGCCGAAGAACACGCCCGCCACCAGGCCGGTGAGCAGCGCACTCCACGGACTCGGGCTGAAAAAGCCGAGGATGAGGCCGATGAACAGGCCGAGCCAGGCACCCGACAGCACGCCGCCACCGAGCACCTTCGGCCAGCTCAGCCGCCCGGTGACCCGCTCGACCTGCATCAGGTCGACCCCGACGATCGTCACCTGCTGCACCGGGAACTGCTGGTCGGACAGGTAGTCGACCGCGCGCTGAGCTTCCGCGTACGTCGGGTAGGAACCGATCGGCCATCCCTTGGGTGGCGTCGGCAACGCACCGCGGATCGGAGCGCCCGGCGTGGAACCGCCGGTCTGACCGGGTTGAAATGGGCTCGTCATCGAAATCACTCTCCTCTGTGCCGCATGGTCGGTGCAACCGCTCTCGCTACAGCAACGTCCCGTCCCCACAATTGGTGCCGCAGTCGGGCGACCTGCGGTTGTCGGTGTGTGCGCTAGGTTGATCAGCATGACAAACCCGGACGGAAACGCGGGCGAAACGTCGCGATCCGAGCCCACCGGCGGGCCGTCGGAGCCGTTCTCGACCGGCTATGCGGCGCCTGGGATCGAGCCCTCCTACAATCCGCCGCCGTCACCCCAGCCGCACCCGTCCTACGGTTTCCCGCCGCCGAACTACCCGACACCCCCGGCGCCGCCGAGCTATCAGCCGCCCCCCTCCTATCCGCCGGCGATGGACTATCCGTCGAACATTCCACCCGACTATCCACCGCCGCCCGGTTACGGCGCGCCGCCGCCCGGTTACGGCAATCCGGGCGGCTACGGTGCGCCAGGGTATGGCGGTGGCTTCGGCGCACCCGGATATCCCGGTGTCTACGGTGTGCCCGCGACCAACGCCACCAACAACCTGGCGATCGGTTCCCTGGTCGCCTCGATCCTGTCGCTGCCCCTGTTGTTCATGTGCGCCATCGGGCTGTTCTCCGCCCTGGTCGGGGTCGGCCTCGGCATCACCGCGCTCAATCAGATCAAGCAGAGCGGGCAGGCGGGGCACAGCCTGGCGGTCTCCGGCATCGTCGTCGGCGCGGTCGGCATCGTGCTCAACGGCGGCTGGCTGGCGATATTCGGCGTCGCCCTGCTCTCGGCGTCCTAGCCGAGGCCGCCAATTCTGTTGCCGCCCTGGGCTACCGGTCCGGACGGAACGGCTCGGCGTGCCGTGACATCCCGGCGGCGCGGCCCTTGCCCGCGATCACCAGCGCCATCTTGCGGCTGGCCTCGTCGATCATCTCCTCGCCGAGCATCACCGCACCCCTCGCCCCGCCCGCCCGCGAGGTGTGCCACTCGTAGGCGTCCAGGATCAGTTCGGCGCGGTCGTAATCGGCCTGGCGGGGGCTGAAGATCTCGTTGCCCGCCGTGATCTGGTCGGGGTGCAGCACCCATTTGCCGTCGTAGCCCAGCGCGGCCGAGCGGCCCGCGACCCGGCGGAATCCGTCGACGTCACGCACCTTCACGTACGGCCCGTCGATCGCGTTGATGCCGCGGGCCCGTGCGGCGATCAGGATCCGCATCAGCACGTGGTGGTGGGCATCGCCGATGTCGTAGCCCTCGGGCTGCCCGCCGACCTCGAGGGTGCGCATATTGAGGCTGGCCGCCATGTCACCGGGACCCAGCACCAGCGCCTGCACGCGTGGGCCGGCCGCGATCGCGTCGACGTTGGTCACCCCCATGGCGTCCTCGATCTGCGCCTCGACGCCGATCCGGCCCACCGGCAGCCCTTCGGTGCGCTCCAGCTGGCTCAGCAGCAGGTCCAGCGCTTGGACGTGCGCGACGTCGGTCACCTTGGGCAGCACGATCACATCAAGCGCGGGCCCCGCGGCCGAGACCACCTCGATCACATCGGCGTAGGTCCATGGTGTGGTCCAGTCGTTGACCCGGACCCCGCGCAGCTGGCCGGCCCATCCGTCCTCGGCGAGGGCGGCGGCCACCTGGGTGCGGGCCGCCTCCTTGGCCTCGGGCGCGACCGCGTCCTCGAGGTCGAGGAACACCTGATCGGCGGCCAGGGTCTTGGCCTTCTCGATCATCTTGGTGCTGCTGCCGGGTACCGAGAGACACGTTCTGCGGGGCCGATACACGTTGTCCACGACCACAGTCTCTACCCTTTCACCTATGGCGGCGGTGAACAGGGTGTACGCGGCCCGGCTCTCGGGGATGGTGGTGCTGGGCCCCGACGGTGAATCCATCGGCCGCGTACGCGATGTGGTGATCAGCATCAGCATCATTCGCCAGCAGCCAAGAGTTCTCGGACTTGTCGTCGAATTGCTCACCCGGAGAAGGATTTTCGTCCCCATCCTGCGGGTGACCGCGATCGAACCCGGCTCAGTCACGCTGGCCACCGGCAGCGTGTCGCTGCGCCGGTTCGCCCAGCGGCCCGGTGAGGTCCTGGTGCTTGGCCAGGTGCTGGAGACCCGGGTGCGCGTCGACGATCCCGACCTACCGCAGCTGACCGGAATCGACGTCGTCGTCGTCGATCTCAGCATCGAGCAGACCCGCACCAGGGACTGGGTGGTCGGCCGGGTCGCGGTCCGACCGCAGCGACGGCTGGGGCGGCGCAGCAACATCCACGTCGTCGACTGGCAGAACGTGCAGGGGCTGACCCCGTCGGGGCTGGCGATGCCCGACCAGGGCGTGGCCTCGCTGCTCGAACAGTTCGAAGGCCAGCGCGCCGTCGAGGTCGCCGAGGCGCTGCGCGAGCTGCCGGCCAAACGCCGCTACGAGCTGTTCCGGGCATTCGACGACGAACGCCTTGCCGATGTGCTCCAGGAGTTGCCCGAGGACGAACAGGCCGAGGTGCTGCAGCAGCTCAACACCGAGCGCGCCGCCGACGTTCTGGAGGCGATGGATCCCGACGACGCCGCCGATCTGCTCGGCACCATGACACCCGCCGACGCCGAGGTCCTGCTGGGGCGGATGGATCCCGAGGACTCCGAGGACGTGCGACGGCTGCTGAGCCACTCCCCGGACACCGCGGGCGGCCTGATGACCTCGGAGCCGGTGGTGTTGGCCCCCGACACCACGGTGGCCGAGGCGCTGGCCCGGGTCCGCGACCCGGACCTGACCCCGGCGCTGGCCTCGGCGGCGTTCGTCACGAGGCCGCCGACCGCCACACCGACCGGCCACTACCTGGGCTGCGTGCATTTACAACGCCTGCTGCGCGAACCGCCCGCCGCGCTGGTCAGCGGCATCGTCGACGCCGATCTGCCCACTTTGGGCCCCGAGGACTCGCTGGCCGCGGTGACCCGCTACTTCGCGGCCTACAACTTGGTCTGCGGCCCGGTGGTGGACACCGAGAACCACCTGGTGGGGGCGGTGTCGGTGGACGACGTGCTCGACCATCTGCTGCCCGACGACTGGCGCGAACACGATGAACCCGACCTTCCGGTGGCGGGGTCATGAGCGACGCTTGCGAGCGAATCATCGACGCAGCATGCGGTGACCGAGCCTGCGAGGGGGCCGCATGAGCGAGACGTCGGCGCGTCAGCGGCTGGACACGCCAAGGACCTCTCGCGGCCTCGGGCTGCACGTCGACGTCGAGGCCGTCGGCCAGTTCGGCGAAACGGTCGCGCGGTTCCTCGGCACCGGGCGCTACCTGGCCATTCAGACGATCATCGTGGTGGTCTGGATCGCGCTGAACCTCTTCGCGATCAGCCTGCAGTGGGATCCGTACCCGTTCATCCTGCTCAACCTGGCGTTCTCGACCCAGGCCGCGTATGCGGCCCCGTTGATCCTGCTGGCCCAGAACCGCCAGGAGAACCGGGACCGCGTCTCCCTCGAGGAGGATCGCAGGCGCGCCGAGCAGACCAAGGCCGACACCGAGTACCTGGCGCGCGAACTCGCCTCGCTGCGACTGGCCGTCGGCGAGGTCGCCACCCGCGACTACCTGCGCCGCGAACTGGAGGAGCTGCGCGAGCTGATCGGCAGTCTGCAGCAACCGACGACCGGCCCCGAGCGAGTCAAGTCCGGCAAACGTGACGGCGGCGAGCGGCGGGCCAAACGCAGTGGCTCAAGCCCCGCTCCACCATTGTCGCAACAGGAGAACTCGGACTAGGTATGGTGACTTGGTTCACAGCACGTTGTGGCTCGGCCGAGGCGAATCTGAGGATGGTTAAGTGCGCGTAGGGGGAGGAGCGGCTTTCCTGGCTGCTCGGCGCCGTGCGGGGCACCTGCGTGTCCCCGGCTTCCCGCCCGCCGACCCCCTCGGCGGCTTTCTCCCGGACCCGCACGCGCGCGGCGCGCTCTCGGCCGCCCGGATGCCCGCCATCTCCGGGCCCACCCGGCGCGGAGCGTTCGGGGTCGCCGTGCTCACGCCGGTGATCCTGGCCGGAGCCGTCGGCGCCTCGTCGCCGCCCCACCCCGGACCGTCGAACACCCCGTTCACCCCGCTGGCCGCGGTCGAACCCCAGCGGGACCGCCTTGGTCCCTCGGTGGTCGCGGCCGCCAAAGTCCCCACCGTGTTCCGGATCGCGGCCAACGCGGTATCGGCTCCCCCGCCCGCGATCGTGGTGAATACGCCTGGCGCCCTGGGCATCCCGGGCATGGCCCTGAACGCCTACCGTAATGCCGAGCGGAAGATGGCTGCGGCCTACCCGGGCTGCGGGGTCAGCTGGAACCTGTTGGCCGGCATCGGCCGGATCGAATCCATGCACGCCAACGGCGGCGCCACGGACGCCAGCGGCACACCCGTGAACCCGATCTACGGGCCGGCCCTGGACGGCACGCTGCCGGGCAACGAGATCATCGTGCAGAGCGCCCAGGCCGGGCGGATGAGCTACGCACGCGCCATGGGCCCGATGCAGTTCCTGCCGGGCACGTGGGCCCGCTACGCCTCCGACGGGGACGGCGACGGCAGGGCCGATGTGCAGAACCTGTTCGACGCGACCCTGGCCGCCGCCCGGTATCTGTGCAGCGGCGGGCTCAACCTGCGCGACCAGTCCCAGGTGATGGCGGCGATCCTGCGATACAACAACTCCGTCGCCTACGCCCGCAACGTGCTCGGGTGGGCGGCCGCCTATGCGACGGGTGTGGTACCGGTCGATCTGCCCCCGATCACGGGTTCCATCCCGCCGATCGGCGATGCGCACCTCGACAACCCGGAAGGCCTCGGTCCCGGGCTGCCCGCCGACGCCACCGGCCTGCCGGCCGGCGATCCGCTGGCGCTGATCCCCCTGCTCAACCGCAACGACACCGGCCAGCTGCCCAGCGCCAACGTCCCGGGCTTCGCCCCCGGCCAGGTCCTGGGGCCGTTGCCGGGGCCCGCGCAGGCCGCGCCGCCACCGACACCCGCCGCTCCCCCGCCGTGGGTGCCCCCGTGGGAGCAGCCCCGCCAGCCCGCCTGCGTGGTCTTCTGCCTGAACGAACAGGCCCCGCCCGCGGCACCACCACCCGGGCCCGGACCCGTGCCGGGCCAGCCGGCAGCCGGACCTCCCGTCGTCGGCGCACCGCAGGCCCCCGCCGAGGCGCCGGTGCCCCCGGCCGCCGGTCCGGTGCCACCGGCACCGGAC
>NZ_JBSFPX010000190.1:0-14405 GCF_053588415.1 Mycobacterium sp. NPDC003449 | reverse complement strand
TGCCGTGCGGATCGACCATCGGCCCGATGACCTCGGCGCGCACCGGCATTCCGACGGTCGACGTCGGGGCCGCCCAGCTGGCCATGCACTCGGCCCGCGAGTTCATGGGCGCCCACGACGTCGCGGCCTATTCGGCGGCATTGCGGGAGTTCCTGTCACCGGGCTGATCTAGGGTCGGCGCCATGGCACTCACCGTGGAAATGATCACGTTCGACTGCACCGATCCCGACGCGCTCGCCCAATGGTGGACGCAGGCCGTCGGAGGCGAGGTGAATGCCTTTGCGCCTGGCGAATTCGTGGTGCTGAACCGGCCGGACGGGCCCCGGCTGGGGTTTCAGAAGGTCCCCGACCCGACCCCGGGGAAAACCCGGATCCACGTCGACTTCGCCGCCGGAGACCTGGAATCCGAGGTGGCCCGGCTGGTCGGGCTCGGGGCCACCGAGACCGGCCGCCACAGCTTCGGCCCGGAGTTCAACTGGGTGGTGCTGGCCGACCCCGAAGGTAACGCGTTCTGCATCGCGGCCCAGTAACCGGCTGGAAAGATCGCGGCCGTGCTGTTGTCGCTGGTCGCGGTGTCGGTCGTGCTGGCCGGCTGGTCACTGTTGTCGCGGGGGCTGGAACGGTTCCGGCTGACCGCGGCGATGGTCCTGGTGCTGGCCGGGGTGGCGGTCGGTTTCACCACGCAGGGCGTGCTCGCCGACACCCTCAACACCGATACCGCCGCACATGTCGCCGAGATCATCCTCGCGGTGCTGCTGTTCGTCGACGCCACCGAGGTGCGCGGCGGGCTTTTCGGCGGTGACCCGCGTTCGGCGCTGCGTCTGCTGATCATCGCGATGCCGCTCGGCCTGGCCGTCTCGGTGGCGCTCGGGCTGTGGCTGCTGCCCGGCCTGGGCTGGGCGGCGCTGCTGGTGATCGCGTGCGTCGTGGTGCCGATCGATTTCGCGCCCACCTCGACGCTGCTGCGTGATGAGCGCATCCCCGAGCGGGTCCGCGGCCTGCTCAACGTCGAGGGCGGCTACAACGACGGCATCGTGTCACCGATCTTCCTCTTCGCGCTGGTGCTGGCCGCCGAGAACACCCACGCCAGGACCCCTCTGGACGCGCTGGCCGCCGCGGTGCCGCAGGCCGCCAAGGCCTTGATCGCCGGGGTCCTGGTCGGGGCGGCCCTGGCGCTGCTGGCCAACGCCGCCGAACGGCACAATCTGATGACCGCGCAGGCCAAACGGGTGATCCTGGTGGCCGCACCGCTACTGGCCTTCGGTGCCAGCCTCGGCGTCGACGGCAACGGGTTCGTCTCGGCGTTCGTCTGCGGTATCGCGTTCAACTACCTGCGGTCCTCGCCGGGGTTCGCCACCGAACTCGAGCTCGTCGACGACGTCGGGTTCCTGCTCGCGGCGCTGATGTGGTTCGTGTTCGGGCTCACCGCGGTCTTCGCCCTCGGGTCGGGTGTGCCGCTCGGTCTCGTGGTGTTCTGCGTGCTCGCCCTCACCCTGGTGCGGATCGTGCCGGTGCTGCTGGCGATGATGGGCTCCCGGCTGGCGTGGCGCGAGCGGCTGCTGCTGGGCTGGCTGGGACCCCGCGGCACCACCTCGATCGTGTTCGGACTGCTGGCCTTCAACGACCTCGGCGGCGCGGCCGAACACACCGTGGCGCTGGTGTTGGTGGTCGCGGTACTGGGCAGCGTGGTCATCCACGGTGTCGGCGCACCCGCGGCCGCCCGCGCTTATGCGCGGCCACAAACTAAACTGGTCACGTGACGTCTGAGCTCACCCACGGCATCGACTCGGTGGAGCGGGCAGCCGCCACCCCCGAACACCCCCAGCCCCATCGCGAACTCGGCCTCAAGGACGACGAATACCAGCGGATCCGCGAGATCCTTGGCCGTCGCCCCACCGACGCCGAACTGGCGATGTACTCGGTCATGTGGAGCGAACACTGCTCCTACAAGTCCTCCAAGGTGCACCTGCGCTACTTCGGCGAGACCACCACCGACGAGATGCGGGCCGGCATGCTGGCCGGGATCGGCGAGAACGCCGGCGTCGTCGACATCGGCGACGGCTGGGCGGTCACCTTCAAGGTCGAGTCGCACAACCACCCGTCCTACGTCGAACCCTATCAGGGGGCGGCCACCGGCGTCGGCGGCATCGTCCGCGACATCATGGCGATGGGCGCCCGGCCGGTCGCGGTCATGGACCAGCTGCGCTTCGGCGCGGCCGATGCCCCCGACACCCGCCGCGTGCTCGACGGCGTGGTGCGCGGCGTAGGCGGCTACGGCAACTCGCTGGGCCTGCCGAACATCGGCGGTGAGACCGTCTTCGATGCCTCCTATGCGGGCAACCCGTTGGTCAACGCGCTGTGCGTCGGCGCGTTGCGCAAGGAGGACCTGCACCTGGCGTTCGCCTCGGGGACCGGCAACAAGATCATCCTGTTCGGCGCCAGGACCGGACTCGACGGCATCGGCGGGGTGTCGGTGCTCGCGTCGGACACCTTCGGGGGCGACGAGACCGGGGCGGGCCGCAAGAAGCTGCCCAGCGTTCAGGTCGGTGACCCGTTCACCGAGAAGGTCCTCATCGAATGTTGCCTGGAGTTGTACGCGGCCGGCCTCGTGGTCGGTATCCAGGACCTGGGCGGCGCCGGACTGTCCTGTGCCACTTCCGAACTCGCCTCCGCCGGGGACGGCGGAATGCGGGTCGAGCTGGACACCGTGCCGCTGCGCGCGGTGAACATGACCCCCGCCGAGATCCTGTCCAGCGAATCGCAGGAACGCATGTGCGCGGTGGTCACCCCGGACAACGTCGAGGCGTTCCTGGCGGTGTGCCGTAAATGGGAGGTGCTGGCCACCGTCATCGGTGAGGTTACCGAGGGCGACCGGCTGCAGATCACCTGGCACGGGGAGACCGTCGTCGACGTGCCCCCGCGCACCGTGGCCCACGAGGGCCCGGTGTATCAGCGCCCGGTCGCCCGCCCCGACAGCCAGGACGCGCTGATCGCCGACACCTCGGCGAAGCTGCCCCGGCCCACGACCGGTGCGGAACTGCGCGCGACACTGCTCGCCATGGTGGGCAGCCCGCACCTGTGCAGCCGGGCGTTCATCACCGAACAGTACGACCGCTATGTGCGGGGTAACACCGTGCTGGCCGAACACGCCGACGGCGGCGTGCTGCGCATCGACGAGACCACCGGCCGCGGTATCGCGGTGTCCACCGATGCGTCCGGCCGTTACACCCAGCTTGACCCCTACGCCGGTGCGCAGCTCGCGCTGGCCGAGGCCTACCGCAACGTCGCGGTCACCGGGGCCACCCCGGTCGCGGTGACCAACTGTCTCAACTTCGGATCCCCCGAGGATCCGGCGGTCATGTGGCAGTTCAGTCAGGCGGTCCGGGGCCTCGCCGACGGCTGTGCGGCCCTTGGTATTCCGGTGACCGGCGGCAACGTCAGCTTCTACAACCAGACCGGTGCCACCGCGATCCTGCCCACCCCGGTGGTCGGGGTGCTCGGTGTGATCGACGATGTGAAGCGCCGTATCCCAACGGGTCTGGGCACCGAGCCCGGTGAGACCCTGCTGCTGCTCGGCGACACCCGCGACGAGTTCGACGGCTCCATCTGGGCGCAGGTCACCGGCGACCACCTCGGCGGGGTGCCGCCGACGGTGGACCTGGCCCGCGAGAAGCTGCTGGCGGAGGTGCTCACCGCGGCATCCCGCGACGGGCTGGTATCGGCGGCGCACGACCTGAGCGAGGGCGGCCTGATGCAGGCCGTGGTGGAGGCCGCGTTGGCGGGTGAAACCGGCTGCCGGATCGTGCTTCCGGAAGGTGCCGACCCGTTCGTGACACTGTTCTCCGAGTCGGCCGGGCGCGTGCTGGTCGCGGTGCCGAGGACCGAGGAGAGCCGGTTCGTCTCGATGTGTGAGGCCAGGAGACTGCCGGTGGCCAGGGTCGGAGTCACCGACCAGGGCAGCGATGAGATCGAAGTCCAGGGTCAGTTCAGCATCACCCTGACCGAACTGCGCAGCACGTCGGAGGGCGTGCTGCCCGGACTGTTCGGGTGAGGACCCAGAACCACCGCGCATCCCCGCACCCCCTGCTGCTCTGGGCCTGGAGCCTGGTCCGTCTCGACTTCGCCGGCATCGCCGTCGGCGCACTGTTCTTCTGCCTTTCGCTGACCCCGTCACTGCTGCCGAGGGACTGGTTGTTCGCGGGCCTGATCGGCGGGATCAACGCAGCGATCGGCTACGGACTGGGCGTCATCCTCGGAAAGGCCTTGTACCGCTTCGTTTTACATACCCGATCCTGGTGGCCGCCCGGCAAATGGGCGCTGTTGTGGGCCAAGACGTTCCTGATCGCCGGGTCGGCGACGGCATGTGTGCTGATGCTCATCCCCGCCGCCGCCTGGCAACGGCAGGTCTCGGCGCTGATGGGCATCGAAGGCCCGGCCACCCTGGGCTATCTGCGCACCCTGATCATCGCGGTGGCGGTGGCGGGTGCCCTGATCGCGACGGCCAGGGTGCTGCGCGACGCGATCCGCCTGCTGGCCAAGGTGTTCATCCGGCGCTGGCATCTGCACCGTGAGATGGCCCAGTTCATCGGTACGGCCATCGTGGTGGTGCTGGTGATCAGCCTGGTCAACGGCGTGCTCTACCGCGGTTTCCTGCTCGGGGCCAGCCGGGTCTTCCAGCCGCAGAACACCACGACCCGGGAAGGCCTCAGCCGGCCGTCCCAACCGCAAAGATCCGGTAGCCCAGAGTCTTTCGCGCCGTGGGACTCGCTAGGATTCCAGGGACGCAACTTCGTGGCGACGGGCCCGCACGCCGAGGAGCTCGAACGGCTCAACGCGCGTCCGGCCAGGGAGCCGATCCGGGTCTATGCCGGCCTGCAGACCGCCGACACCGACGAGCAACGGATCGCGGTGCTGCTCAGCGAACTTGAGCGCACCCACGCCTTCGACCGCAAGGTGCTGATCATCGTTCCGACCACCGGCACCGGGTGGATCAACCCGGTCGCGGCGCGGGCGATCGAGCTGATGTACAACGGCGACACCGCGACCGTCGGCATGCAGTATTCCTATCTGCCGAGCTGGATTTCGTTCATGGGGGACCGGCGGATATCCATGCAGGTCGGCCGGGCGATGATTGAGGCGATCCATGCCCGCTGGGACCGGCTGCCCCCCGATCACCGCCCCGAACTGATGCTGTACGGCGAAAGTCTCGGGTCGATGGCCGGCCAGGGCGCGTTCGACTGGCTGCCCGATATCGCCAGGATGGGCTTCACCTCGGTGTTGTGGGTCGGTCCGCCCAACGCCAGCCCGCTCTGGCACGGCTTGACGGTGCGCCGCGACCCGGGCACCCCTGAGGTGCTGCCCCGTTACGACAACGGCCGCACCGTGCGGTTCTCGCAGGGCGCCGATGCGGCCGAGATCGCCCGCGACACCGCCGAACCGTGGGAGGGCACCCGGGTGCTGTTCCTGCAGCATCCGTCCGACCCGATCATCTGGTGGTCGACGGATCTGCTGTTCTCCCGGCCGGATTGGCTGGTCGAGTCGCCGGTCGGCGACCGCACGGTGTCCATGCGCTGGTATCCCATCATCACGTTCTGGCAGGTGGCCGCCGATATGACCAACGCATCGAGTGTCCCGGCCGGGCATGGGCACAACTACGGTGAATCGGTGCTCGACGGCTGGGTGGCGGTGGCCCCGCCGGAGGGCTGGACCGCCCGCGACACCGAACGGGTGCGCTTCGCGCTGCAGCAGACCGCGGGGAAAGACGGTCCCGAATACTGATGACCCGCAGCCAATTTCGGGCCCTGTCGCTGGCCGTGGGCCTGGTCGCCGTGAACGGCCTGGTGGATCCGGCGCTGCCGGCCCGCTGGCGGCCGCTGCTGCGTGCGGTGCTGGCGACCGGGCTGCTGGTCGGAACCGGGGCGCGGCCCGGCCTGCGCCCGCCCGAGCTGTGGTCGGGCCTGCGGCTCGGTGGGGCGGTCGCCGGGGTTCTCACCTCCGGGATCGCGGCGACGACCGCTGTTCCGGTGGTGCGCACCGAGATCCGGCGCCGGGAGCCGCCGTCCGGCCCGGTGGGCTGGCTGCTGCTGGGTATCCCGGTCGGGACGGTGTGGTCCGAAGAAGCGGCGTTCCGGGGTGCGCTCGCCCACCTGGGCGCGGGCGCATTCGGGCCCGCGGGTGGTCAGTTGTTGCAGGCGACGGCCTTCGGGCTGTCCCACGTCGCCGATGCCCGCGGCGCCGGTGAGCCCGTCCTCGGTACCGTCCTGGTGACCGGGGCGGTGGGGTGGCTGTTCGGTTGGCTGGCGCAGCGTTCGGGCAGCCTGGCCGCGCCGATCCTGGCGCATCTGTCGATCAACGAGGCGGGCGCGGTGGCCGCCCTTGCCTATCGAATGCCGATTTCGACATCAGGGCTGCTTTGAGGCCGTGATCACGACCCTGGTGTCGAAAACGGCGTATGGGCTCACACCGTGCGGATATCGGCAACCAGCTGGTGCGGTTCGGTGACCTGGTCGTTGATGCCGAAGCTGATGATCTTGTGCGGAGTCACCCGGATGATCGCGGTGTCCAGCTCGTCGCCCGCGCCGCCGGTCCCCGCGGGGACCAGGGCCTGCTCGGCGGTGCCCCGGATCTCCAGGCAGCGCACCCGCCACGGATCCCGCGAGGTGATGTCGTCGACGACGAAGGCGACCTTGTCGTTGCCGGCGATATTGCGGAACTTCTGGCTGTGCGACATCCGATAGCCCGCGATATCGATGGTGCCGAGTTGTTCGTTGAAGGTGAACCCGACCGGGCTGTTCTGCGGGGTTCCGTCGGGTTGGACGGTGGCCAGCCGCCCCAGATCGGTCTCGTTCAGGAACGCGATCTCATATGGTTTGAAGGTCATGACGCCGACGGTATGACCTCAACGACGATTGAGGTCAACATCAGGGATTGATGGTCGGCTCACCGATCTGGCGGCCCCACACGTAGTCGACGAACATGGGCGAACCCAACTCGAAGTGGTTGTACGGCGCGATCGACAGGCCGGTGTCCATCACCAGGTACGGCGCGGGCCACAGGTCGCGGGTGATCTTCTGCCAGCAGCCCGGTCGGCCCTCCGGGCCGCCCTTGGCGTTCACCCGGGGCAGATTGTCCGGATAGATGTACGCGTTGGCCGCACCGATGCTGTACGGCGTTCCGTAGGACTCCAGTGAGTAGCCGTTGTCGCCGCCGAACGCCTCCCGCAGACCGGGCGCCGCATCGTGATAGTTGCGCAGCGTGCAGAAGATCATGCCGCGGTAGTCGTCGAGCAGTTTCGACGTCGGGATCAGGTCCTGCGCGCCGCGTTGCAGGTAGGGTCCACCGCGCTCGAGGATGTCGGTGGCCGTGCCGGAGAAGCCGATCGCCGACATCAGGGCCGCGTCGATGTCGCTGCGCCGGGCGTTGAGGGTGGCGGCCGTCCCGGCCGCGTTCTGCAGGCCGTCGACCAGGTCGGGAGCCGCGTTCGCGTAGATCTCGCCGAGATCGGCCAGCCCGCGGATGTCGTGGCGCAGCAGCCCCATCCGTGAGTTGAGATCGGCCAGAGTGGCATTGCCGTCGACGAGCGATCTGCCGAACTTGTCGCCGAGCCCGGTCAACCCCTGCGCGGTGGCCGTCAGGGTCTGGTTGAGTTTGATCGGATCGACCTGTTCGGAGATCGCGGTGATGGTCTCGAACAGGCTGTTGAACTCGGTGGTCACCCCGGTCACGTCGATCGGGACACTCTCCGAAACCCGTTCCGGGCTAGGTTTTTCCGGTGATCGGAACGCGACGTACTTGTTGCCGAACACCGTCGTCGCCTGGATCGAGGTTTCCACATTGGCCGGCAGCAGGCCGATATAGCGAGGGGCGACGTCGAGGAGGACCCTGGCCCGCAGCGGGTCGCCGCCGTCGGTGCTGACCGTCGCGACCCGCCCGATCGGCACCCCGTTGAACGTCACCTTCGACCCAGGGTCGAGAACCAGGCCGGCCCGTGCCGCCAGCAGGGTCAGCTGGGTGCGGGCCTCGAACGCGCCCCGGAATTGCAGCACGATGAGCGTGAGGACCAGCGCGAGGATCGCCATGAAGACAGCCCCAGCCGCCTTGTACGGCGGATTGTGGCGATCGACAGACACTTTGCGACACTAAGGTATGGCCGCACGACGTACTGCCGATCCGGCGAAGACCGCCCAAGCGGTGGCGGCGGTGGCCGAATGGTTGCGTGACCCGGAACACCCCGAGCCGGGCCGCGCCGAGCTGGCAGAAGCGGTGCGGCTGACCGCTCGCACCCTGGCCGCCATCGCCCCCGGCGCCAGTGTCGAGGTGCGGATACCGCCCTTCGTTGCCGTGCAGTGCATCTCGGGCCCCCGGCATACCCGCGGCAACCCGCCCAACGTGGTCGAGACCGATCCCCGCACCTGGCTGCTGCTGGCCACCGGCCTGCGCCGGATCGCCGACGCCGGGACCGCGGTGCAGATGTCGGGGTCGCGGGCCGATGAGATCGGGCACTGGCTGCCGTTGGTCGGGTTGGCGGGCCGGGTCAGCGGAAGTACGGCACCTCCTGAACCCAGTTGAATCCCCGATTGCGCAGGGTGAATTCGTTCGGATCGACCTGATCGAGCGAGATCTGCACCGCGCGGCCGTCGAGCCGGCCGGTCAGCCGAAGCTGCTCCGATTCCGGACGTGCCACCGCGAAATCGCCCAGCGCCTTCCCGTCCGTCCCGGACAACGCGATGGTGTCGGAACCGATTTCGGCGGGTGTGGTGACCAGCTCACCGTCCATCCGCTGATAGGTGAGTACACCGGGTTGGTCGACCACCATGCGCTGCCAGCGGATCGGATCGGTCGTCAGAGGTGGCACCACGGTGCCGTCGACGCTGAACTCGCGGACCGCCCAGATCCCGTACAGCTGGGGTTCGGGGCGACCGCCCCCGGCCTCGCCCCAGGCCTGCCAGGTGGACCATACGCACCCGGTCAGTATCCAGACCCCCAGCGCCACCTGCGCGATCGCGGCCCTGCGGTTCCTCCCGGCGTCGGCGAACAGTTCGGGCTGCCTGGCCGGCTCCGAGGAACGCTGCAGGACAAGGATATTCGCCAACCGCCGGGTTTGCGGAACCAGCAGCAGCAGGCCCATCAGCAGCAGATGCCCGGAGAGGATCTTCACCGGCACATCGAAGGTCATGTTGAGCAGGAACACCTGGGCCATGCTGACCACGCCGACCAGAGCCCCCAGCGTCGCGGTGCGCGGCACGAACAGCAGCACGCCGGCCAGCACCTCGACCGCACCGAGCGTGATCTCGTACGGGTAGGAGCTTCCGACCTGCAGCCACAGCACCGAAATCGGGCTGAGATCGCCGTAGCGCTGCAGCAGCGCGGTCAGCGGCGGGGCGGGCATCTGGGTGGGGATGACCTTGGCGAACCCGTAGAAGAGCATCTGCCCGGCGACGCATAGTCGCACGAACGTCAGAAACCACGCCCACAGCCGCGAATAGTCGGGACGCCGCCGGTCGATCACCGACCAGACCGCGGTGGCGATCAGCGCGACCACCAATATGCAGAACAGCAACAGCCAGATCACCGCCTGGTCGCCGCTGCCCGAATTCTGCTGCAAGTGCACATCCACCCCGAACACCGCGCGCCCGACCCAGCTGAGCACCGGATCGAGCGCCATCAGCTGCCACAGCACCGCGTCCTGGGGCAGCCAGAGGCCGGCGATGCCGGTGAACGCGAAGACGATCTGGGCGAACATCAGACAGAACAGGCCGAAGTAGACGAAGCAGAACCGGAATGCGATCTTCGTCACCGGTCCCCACGGTGTCGCGGGGGATTCGGGTGGGGCGGCGGCCGGCTCCGCCAAGAGTTCACGCGTCACAGCTCCATACTTACGTCCCAGCTGTATCGGGGTCGATGGGGTTATCCCGCCGGATCGGGGTACGGCTGACCCCACCGCCGGAAATGCGATCGGGGTGGGCGCTGTTGCAGAACACGGCACCCGACGGGCGGTTCGATTCCGTCGCAGCCACCCATTGACCGTAGACTCGGTTATGTCACCAACCGCCGCCCCGGGAGCAGCCCCTATCGTGACTGGTCAAGACCTCGAAAACGAACCACGTGAAGAATGCGGCGTATTCGGGGTCTGGGCTCCGGGTGAGGAAGTCGCGAAGCTCACGTACTACGGCCTCTACGCGCTGCAGCACCGCGGGCAGGAGGCCGCGGGCATCGCCGTCGCCGACGGCTCGCAGGTGCTGGTGTTCAAAGATCTCGGCCTGGTCAGCCAGGTTTTCGACGAGCAGACCCTGGCCGCCATGCCGGGCCACGTCGCCGTCGGGCACTGCCGCTACTCCACCACCGGATCGACCACCTGGGAGAACGCCCAGCCGGTGTTCCGCAACACCGCCGCGGGCACCGGTGTCGCGCTCGGACACAACGGAAACCTGGTCAACACCGCCGAACTGGCCGCCAGGGCCCGTGCGGCCGGGCTGATCGACCGCAAAGGTGCGCCCACCGCCACCACGGACTCCGACATCCTCGGCGCGCTGCTGGCCCACGGTGCCGCCGACGCCACCCTGGAACAGGCCGCCCTGGAACTGCTGCCCACCGTGCGCGGCGCCTTCTGCCTGACCTTCATGGACGAGAACACCCTCTATGCGGCCCGCGATCCGTACGGCGTGCGTCCGCTGTCGCTGGGCCGGCTCGACCGCGGCTGGGTGGTCGCATCCGAGACCGCCGCCCTCGACATCGTCGGCGCCTCGTTCGTCCGCGATATCGAACCCGGCGAACTGCTGGCCATCGACGCCGACGGGGTGCGCTCCACCCGCTTCGCCAATCCGAACCCCAAAGGGTGCGTCTTCGAATACGTGTACCTGGCCCGGCCCGACAGCACCCTGGGCGGCCGGTCGGTGCACGCGACCCGGGTCGACATCGGCCGCCGGCTGGCCCGCGAACATGCCGTGGACGCCGACCTGGTGATCGGCGTCCCCGAATCGGGCACGCCGGCCGCGGTCGGCTATGCGCAGGAGTCGGGCATCCCGTTCGGTCAGGGCCTGATGAAGAACGCCTACGTGGGCCGGACCTTCATCCAGCCCTCGCAGACGATTCGGCAGCTGGGCATCCGGCTCAAGCTCAACCCGCTCAAAGAGGTGATCCGCGGTAAGCGGCTCGTCGTCGTCGACGACTCGATCGTGCGGGGTAACACCCAGCGGGCGCTGCTGCGGATGTTGCGGGAGGCCGGCGCCCTCGAGGTGCACGTGCGGATCGCGTCCCCGCCGGTCAAGTGGCCCTGCTTCTACGGGATCGACTTCGCCACGCCCGCCGAGCTGATCGCCAACGCCGCACCGCGCGAACACGAGGGTGAGATGTTGGAGGCGGTCCGGCACGCCATCGGCGCCGACACCCTCGGCTACATCTCCCAGCAGGGCATGATCGCGGCCACCGAGCAGCCCGCGACCCGGCTGTGCTCGGCCTGTTTCGACGGGGTCTACCCGATCGAACTCCCCGGGGAGACCGCGCTCGGCAAGAACGTCATCGAGCACATGCTGGCCACCGCGCATGCGAGGAGCCTGCCGATCCACGCCGACAACGACAACGCCTCGGCTCTACGCAGGCCCTAACTCGTCCTGGCGCACACCGGCAGGTCCGCGGGGCGGTAGCCTGGCTTGCGATGACTAAAGGCGCCGCACAGCACGGCATCGCCGAACAACACGGCATTTCCTACGCATCGGCCGGGGTGGATATCGAAGCCGGTGACCGTGCCGTCGAACTCTTCAAACCACTCGCCGCGAAGGCGACGCGCCCGGAAGTGCGCGGCGGTCTTGGCGGGTTCGCCGGACTGTTCGCGCTGCGGAGCGGATACCGCGAGCCGCTGCTGGCCTCGTCGACCGACGGGGTGGGCACCAAACTGGCCGTCGCGCAGGCCATGGACAAGCACGACACCGTCGGGCTGGACCTGGTCGCCATGGTGGTCGACGACCTCGTCGTATGCGGGGCTGAGCCGCTCTTCCTGCAGGACTACATCGCCGTCGGGCGCACCGTCCCGGAACGGGTCAGCGCCATCGTCTCCGGCATCGCCGACGGCTGCGTGCTGGCCGGGTGCGCGCTGCTGGGCGGCGAGACCGCCGAACACCCGGGTCTGATGGAGCCCGACCATTACGACATCTCGGCGACCGGCATCGGTGTCGTCGAGGCCGACGACGTCCTCGGGCCGGACCAGGTCAGGCCCGGCGACGTGATCATCGCGATGGCCTCCAGCGGCCTGCACTCCAACGGTTACTCGCTGGCCCGCAAGGTGCTGCTGGAGATCGACCGGATGAACCTGGCGGGCCACGTCGAGGAGTTCGGCCGAACCCTCGGCGAGGAACTGCTCGAGCCCACCCGGATCTACGCCAAGGACTGCCTGGCGCTGGCCGCCGAAACCCAGGTCCGCACCTTCTGCCACGTCACCGGGGGTGGCCTGGCGGCCAACCTGGAGCGGGTCATCCCGCACGGGCTGACCGCCGAACTGGATCGCGGCACCTGGACGCCGGCACCGGTGTTTCAGATGATCGCCCAGCGCGGCCGCATCGAGCGGTCCGAGATGGAGAAGACGTTCAACATGGGTGTCGGCATGATCGCCGTGGTCGCGCCCGAGGACACCGACCGCGCGCTCGCCGTGCTGACCGCACGCCACCTCGACTGCTGGACGCTTGGCACCGTCGAAAAGGGCGGCAAGGACAGTGTGCGCGCCCAGTTGGTCGGCCAGCACCCGCGGTTCTAGGAGAGGCGGGGTCTGAGGACGACGGCGGGCTCAGCGCCGCCAGTCGTCCTCACTCGCCCAGTCGTCGTCGGAGTCCTTGGACTCGTTGACGCCAGTATCGTGCGACAGCTCGCGCTGAAGCCGATCAAAATCGGTCTGCGGTGAGCTGTACTTGAGCTCACGTGCAACCTTGGTCTGCTTTGCCTTCGCCCGGCCGCGGCCCATGGGGGGACCCCCTCGCGCAATAACGGAGCGGCCCAATTGCTAGGCGGCTCCGATCTGTGTGTCTTTATTGTCCTGCCAACACTTTACCGTGCCCGCTCGCGAAGTGCTGGCAGGCCCTGCTCCGAGCAGGTGGATCGGGCGCCGCAACCGCACTTCACCGCGCGGCGACATGACCCTTACCTGGATGTCGACGCGCATGCCGTGACCGTGCTCACGACACCGGTGATCGGGTGAGTTTATGCGCCCGGCGGCTCGGCAGCGGTGTTATCGGCCGCGCAGCCGTTCCACCGCGAGCCTGCCGGCGCCGACCGCATCGGCCGGTGGCATCGATTCGGGGTCGATGGCCGCGGCCGCCTCGACCGCCCCGCCGGTCGACAGCGCGGTGTCGGCGGGCAGCCCACGCTTGAGCAGCGCCAGGGCGATCGGCCCGTCGTCGACATGCTCGACGACGGTGCCGATCCGGCCGACGGTGCGGCCGCCGGCGAGTACCGGATCCCCGGTGGCCGGCCGGTCGGATTCCCCGTCGAGGTGCAGCAGCACCAGCATCCGGGGCGGTTTACCCAGGTTGTGCACGCGGGCGACGGTTTCCTGGCCGCGGTAGCACCCCTTGTCCAGGTGCACCGCCGTGCCGATCCAGCCGACCTCGTGCGGGATGGTGCGTTCGTCGGTGTCCACCCCGAGGCGCGGGCGTCGGGCCGCGACCCGGTGTGCCTCATAGGCCCAGACGCCGGCCCGCCGGACACCCGCGTCGACCAGCCGGCCCGCCCACTCGTCGACCCGGTCCCGTCCGACCACGAGGTCCAGTTCGAGCCCGGCGGCGGGCGGCCGCCGGAGGAACCCGCCGCCGGCGACCGGCACCGCCGACGATTCGTCGGGCAGTGCCCGCACTCCCAGGGCGGCCAGCACCGGTTCACCGGAAAGCGCGGGGCCCAGCAGCGACAGCACGGCCAGCTCCGCCGGCTCCACCTGCACATCGGCCCAGAACACCATCTTGCGCAGATAGTCCAGCAGCGCCTCGCCCCGCCACGGTTCGGTGTCGAGGTAGGTGGTGCCCGCCAGCTCGGTCTGGAGCCAGTGGTCTTCCACCCGGCCCTGCAGGTCCAGGCTCAGATTCTCGGTCACGGCGCCGTCGGGGAGGGCACTGACGTGCTGGCTGGAGATGCTGTGCAGCCACGTCTGGCGGTCCTTGCCGGTCAGGGTGATCACGAACCGGTGCGAACGGTCGACGAGGATGGCCGCCCTGGCGGCGGCCCGCTGCTCACCGAGCGGGTCGCCGTAGTGCCAGACCGCCCCGGTGTCCGGGCCGGCGTCGGGTGCGGGGACTGCTGACGGTGCTGCTGACATGGGTCAACTGTACGGCGATAGGCTGAGGCCCCATGTTGCGTCCTGAAAGTTGGACTGGACTAGCGTGCACCTGTGCGACGGCAACGGCGCCTCCACCGACGAGCATCTCGTG
>NZ_JBSFPX010000189.1:0-14471 GCF_053588415.1 Mycobacterium sp. NPDC003449 | reverse complement strand
AGCGCGTCTGCCATTCCGCCACTCGGACCTGCCCAACCTCGCGGGTTGGGCGCCTAAGGCTATCGGATCGGGTGGCGTTGGCCCAAACCGGACCCGACGCGGCCGGCCCCACCCAACGGCGACGGCAGTGGTACGAATGGGACTGTGACCCTCCCCGCGGCCGCCACCGATGAGGTCGTCGACCTCGTCAGTGCGCTCATCAGGTTCGATACCTCCAACACCGGTGATCCGGCCACGCTCAAACCCGAGGCCGAGTGTGCCCGGTGGGTGGCCGAGAAGCTGCAGGAAGTCGGCTACCAGACCGAATACGTCGAGTCCGGCGCGCCCGGCCGGGGCAACGTGTTCGCCCGGCTGCCCGGGGCCGACCCGTCCCGAGGGGCCCTGATGATCCACGGCCACCTCGACGTGGTGCCCGCCGAGCCCGCGGACTGGAGCGTGCACCCGTTCTCGGGTGCGGTCGAGGACGGCTATGTGTGGGGCCGCGGCGCGGTCGACATGAAGGACATGGTCGGCATGACGATTGCGGTGGCCCGGCATTTCAAGCGGGCCGGCATCGTGCCCCCGCGTGATCTGGTGTTCGCCTTCGTCGCCGATGAGGAGCATGGCGGAACCTTCGGCGCCCAGTGGCTGGTCGACAACCGGCCCGACCTGTTCGAAGGGGTGACCGAGGCGATCGGCGAGGTCGGCGGGTTCTCCCTGACCGTGCCCCGCAAGGACGGCGGCGAGCGCAGGCTGTACCTGATCGAGACGGCCGAGAAAGGTCTGGCCTGGATGCGGCTGTCGGCGCGCGGTCGGGCCGGGCACGGTTCGATGGTGCACGACGACAACGCGGTCACCGCGATCGCGGGTGCGGTGGACCGGCTGGGCCGGCACCGGTTCCCGCTGGTGCTCAACCCGGCGGTGGAGCAGTTCCTGGCCGCGGTGGCCGAGGAGACCGGCTACACCTTCGACGTGGACTCCCCGGATCTCGACGTCGCCATCGAGAAGCTCGGCCCGGTGGCCCGGATCGTGTCGGCCACGCTGCGCGACACCGCCAACCCGACCATGCTCAACGCCGGCTACAAGGCCAACGTGATCCCGGCGACCGCCGAGGCGATGGTGGACTGCCGGGTGCTGCCCGGCCGAAAGGCCGAGTTCGAGCGACAGGTCGACGAGCTGATCGGTCCCGGCGTCACCCGCAGCTGGGAGCGGGATCTGCCGTCCTATGAGACGACGTTCGACGGCGATCTGGTCGACGCGATGAACGCGGCGCTGCTGGCGCTGGACCCCGACGCCCGCACCGTGCCCTACATGATGTCGGGCGGAACCGACGCGAAGTCGTTCCAGCGGTTGGGGATTCGCTGCTTCGGCTTCGCGCCGTTGCGGTTGCCGCCCGATCTGGACTTCGCCGCGCTGTTCCACGGTGTGGACGAGCGGGTGCCGGTGGACGCCCTGCTGTTCGGGACGAACGTTCTGGAACACTTTCTCAAGCACTGCTGAAGACACTACGAAGGGGACGATATGAGCACGCCGTACGACAATCTGCCGAACCTGCCGACCTTCACCCTCACGTCCGAATCGGTGACCGACGGCGGGCCGCTGGCCAACGACCAGGTCAGCGGGATCATGGGCGCCGGCGGATCCGACGTGTCACCGCAGCTGAGCTGGTCCGGGTTCCCGGCCGAGACCAGGAGTTTCGCGGTGACGGTGTATGACCCGGACGCCCCGACCGGATCGGGATTCTGGCACTGGGCGGTGGCCGACCTGCCGGTCTCGGTGACCGAGCTGGCGGCCGGTGCCGGTGACGGCGGCCCGCTGCCGGGGGGCGCGGTCACCCTGGCCAACGATGCGAGTGCCAAGCGTTTCATCGGTGCGGCACCGCCGGCCGGCCACGGCCCGCACCGGTATTTCATCGCGGTGCACGCGCTGGATGTGGACAACCTCGACCTGCCCGACGGCGCCACCCCCGCCTATCTGGGCTTCAACCTGTTCGGCCACGCCATCGCCCGGGCCGTCATCCACGGCACCTACGAGCAGAAGTAGGAGGCTCACCCTCCCTGCGCGAGCAGACGCGAAACTGCCTGTTTTCCGCGGAATTTGGGCAGTTTTACGTCTGCTCGCGAGGATTGGTGGCGGAGCCGACGGCCTCGCTCGGCGACGCGAACCCGCCGGCGTGCAGCCGCTCGGCGATCCCGTCCTGAATCCGCTTGGCCCACATCCCTCCGCCGTAGATGAATCCGGTGTAACCCTGTAGCAGCGAGGCGCCGCCGACGATCCGCTCCCAGGCATCGTCGGCGGTCTCGATACCGCCCGCGCTGATCAACACCAGCCGGTCGCCGACCCGGCGGTACAGCCTTTGCAGCACTTCGACCGAGCGCCGGGCCACCGGCCGTCCGGAGATCCCACCCGGTCCGAGCTCGGCCACACCCGGGGTGACCAGCCCGTCCCGCGACACCGTGGTGTTGGTGGCCACGATTCCGGCCAGCCCCAGTTCCACTGCCAGGTCGGCGATCTCGTCGATATCGGCATCCGAGAGGTCGGGGGCGATCTTGACCAGCACCGGTTTGGTCGTCTCGGCCCTGACCGCGGCCAGGATCGGCCGCAGCGAGCCGACCGCCTGCAGGTCGCGTAGCCCCGGCGTGTTGGGCGAGCTGACGTTGACCACCACGAAGGCCGCCAGATCGCCCAGCAGCCGGGCGCTTTCGGCATAATCGCGCTGCGCGTCGTCGGCGGGGGTGAGCTTGCTCTTGCCGATGTTCACCCCGATCGGCACGTCGGGGGTGTGCCGGGCCAGCCGCTCGGCCAGCGCGGCCGACCCCTCGTTGTTGAAGCCCATCCGGTTGAGCAGGGCATGGTCGTCGGGCAGTCGGAACAACCGGGGTGCCGGATTGCCGGGCTGGGCCCGCGCGGTGACGGTGCCCACCTCGGCGAAGCCGAATCCCAGTGCGCCCCAGGTGTTCAGGCCGACGCCGTTCTTGTCGAATCCGGCGGCCAGTCCGAGCGGGCCGGGGAAGCGCACGCCGAACACCGTGCTGGCCAGTACCGGATCGCTTGGTGCCAGCCAGCGGGACAGGGCGCGGCGCGTGGCCGCCGGTGCCGTCGCGAGCCGCAGCACCCGGAAAATCCACACGTGAATCCGTTCCGGGGGCACCAGGAACATGGCCCGCCGCAGCGCGCGGTACATCACAGGGCCGGCTGGTCCGGTGTGCCCGGCGTGGAGGTGGCGTTCTTCTTACGGCGCAGCAGCACCCGTCGGCTCCCGTCTGTGTAGGCGCGCACCCTGGTCAGTTCCCAGCCGCGGTACTCGGCTTCGATGGAGAGCCGGATCGAGGCGTTGATCCTGGTGACATCGGGTGGCAGCCGCAGCGGTATCCAGTCGTACTCGTCGGAGAGGTCCTCGGCCACCACCTGCTGCCAGGCGTGCGGCATCCGGCCGCGGTGCAGGGTGGTCATGGCAGCCTGCCCGCGTTGGCGATCGTCTGCACGCCCGCTCCCGAACCGGACACCACGTAGAGCGTGCCGGATGCGTCGTCGTAGGCCAGGGAGTTCGGTTGCTGCACGGTTCGATAACGCACCTTCTCGACGGGGATGCCGGTGGCAAGATCGTAACCAATGACGATGTTGGCGGCGGTCTGTGACACCCAGGCCAGCCCGGACGATCCGGCAAGGCCGTACGGCGCCGCGGGCACCGGATAGCGCTGCCGCAGGATCAGCGGCCCGGTACCGAAGACCAGCAGCGCGCCGCCGCGGGTATCGGCCACCAGCACCCGGCCCTGCGGGTCCGCGGCCATCGTGGTGGCGCCCTCACCGGCCCGCAGCGCGTGTTCGGCCCTGGTCCCGCTGGGGTTGATCGCGGTCACCGAGGTCTGGCCCCGGTCCAGGACCACCGCGGTATTGCCTTGGGTGACAAGCGCATCGACGCGGGCGAAGTTCTGCAATTCGGCTTCGACGGTGCCGTCGGCGCCCACCGTGTACACCGCGCCATCGGCGCTGCCGAGGACGGGTTTGCCGTCGGCGCGCAGCGCGACCGCGGTGAAATCGACCTGCTGCCCGCCGTCCACATCGACCCTGGCGGCCTTCGCGGAGGCGATGTCGAGCCGGAAGTAGCCGCCGCGAGCCGACAGCAGCAGCCCGCCCCTGCCGTCCCCGGTCAGCGCCGTCGCGGTCGACGGCAGCTCAACGGTGCGCGGCCGGGCGGCACCGGACAGCAGCGTCACCGTCGACCGGCCCTGCGGCCCGGGGGCCAGCACCGCCAGCGTGGCCGTTGCTGAGTCGAAGATCGCGGCCTGCGCATCGCCGGCCAACGGGACGATCTGCCCGGCCGGTTTCTCGGTCGCGGGCGGAGAAACCGCGGCCCGTGCGGGCTCGATCGTGGGCGGCGGCGTGTCGGCCGGGGTCGACGTACAGCCCGCCGCGAACAGCAGGACCAGTGCAGCCACGCTGGCGCGAACCGGCTGAACTGCAGTGATTGGGCGCAAAGGAGGTCTCTCGGTCGGCAATGGTCGTTTTTGGTAAAGCGGTCTTCCAGTCTATGCGTGGCCTGGCCAGGGATTTAGTCGCGTATGCAAGCAGATCGCCATAAGTGGAGGTATGGTTCGACCATGACCCTCGCCGCGGACCGCTACCTGGGTGGCCGAGAGTTTGCTATCGAGGACATCTCCACTGGTGTCCACGCCAGTGGATTTGGCCAGGTTGGCGACGGCCGGACATTTTCGTTCCACATCGAGCACATGCAGCTCATGGTGGAGGTGTACCGCCCACGGCTGTCCGGACCGGTGCCCGCCGAAGAGGACGTGGTGGCCGTCGCCACCCGCAAGTTGACCGATATCGATCTCACCGATGAGCGGAGCCTGTCGGCCACGGTGCGCGACGCGGTCGCCGACGCGCAGCCGGTGCCGCGCACAGCTCGCTGACACCGACCTCACGGTACGGTCGTCGACGTGATTGACCTGCCTGCCATGTCGTGGCTCCAAGTGATCGTGCTGTCGATTGTGCAGGGGCTCACCGAGTTTCTGCCGGTCTCGTCCTCGGGACACCTGGCGATCACCTCACGGATCTTCTTCGACGACGACGCCGGAGCGTCGTTCACCGCGGTCACCCAGCTGGGCACCGAGGCCGCCGTGCTGGTCTATTTCGCCAGGGACATCGCCCGGATCGTGCAGGCCTGGTTCGCCGGCCTGTTCGACCAGGCCCGCCGCAACGCCGACTACCGGCTGGGCTGGTTCGTCATCGTCGGAACCATCCCCATCGGGGTGTTCGGGCTGCTGTTCAAGGACGAGATCCGCACCGGCGCCCGCAACCTGTGGCTGGTCGCCTCGGCGCTCATCGTGTTCTCGGCCGTCATCGCGGCGGCCGAATACTTCGGCAGGCAGACCCGCCGCGTCGAGCAGTTGACCTGGCGGGACAGCATCGTGGTCGGGCTGGCCCAGTGTCTGGCCCTGGTGCCGGGCGTATCGCGGTCGGGTGCCACCATCAGCGCCGGGCTGTTCCTGGGCCAGGATCGCGAGCTGGCGGCCCGGTTCGGCTTCCTGCTGGCGATCCCCGCGGTATTCGCCTCGGGATTGTTCTCGCTGCCCGATGCGTTCCATCCGGTCGGGGAGGGGATGAGCGCCAGCGGGCCGCAGCTGTTGGTGGCGACGGTGATCGCATTTATCGTCGGGTTCGCCGCGATCGCCTGGTTCCTGCGGTTCCTGGTATCGCACAGCATGTACTGGTTCGTCGGATACCGGGTACTGCTCGGCGCGGTGGTACTCGCCCTGCTCGGCACCGGCGTGGTGTCGGCACAGTGAAGGCGGTTTCATGACCTTGATCTTGTTGCGGCACGGCCGCTCGACTTCGAACACGGCCCACACCCTGGCCGGCCGGTCCGAGGGGATCGACCTCGACGAGCGCGGTGTCGAGCAGGCCGCCGGTGTGGTGGCGCGGATCGGTGACCTGCCGGTCCGCGCGATCGTGCGGTCGCCGCTGCTGCGGTGTGAGCGGACGGTGGCACCGCTGGCCGATGCGCTCGGCCTGCAACCCGTGGTCGACGAGCGGCTGACCGAGGTCGACTACGGCAACTGGACCGGGCGCAAGATCGGCGATCTGGTCAAGGAGCCGCTGTGGGGCGTCGTGCAGCAGCAGCCCAGCGCGGCGGTGTTCCCCGACGGCGAAGGCCTGGCGGCCGTGCAGGCGCGGGCCGTGGCCGCGGTGCGCGAACGGGACCGGGCGCTGGCCGCCGAGCACGGGGGTGATGTGCTGTGGGTGGCCTGTACCCACGGCGATGTGATCAAGGCGGTCCTGGCCGATGCGCTCGGCGTGCACCTGGACGGGTTCCAGCGCATCACCGCCGATCCCGCGTCGATGAGTGTGATCCGTTACACCGACCTGCGGCCGTTCGTCGTCCATACCAACCACACGGGTCCGCAGTTGAGCGCGGGACTGGTCGCCAAACCGGCCACCGACGCGGTCGTCGGCGGGTCCACCGACTGACCCCGCCGTAGGCGATACCGGTATTTTGGAAGGTGCCATGGCCCGCGCTATTCACGTTTTCCGCATGCCCGACCGCTTTGTGGCCGGGACCGTCGGCCAACCCGGTAACCGAACGTTCTACCTGCAAGCTGTGCACGATAAGCGGGTGATCTCGGTGATTCTGGAGAAGCAGCAGGTCGCGGTGCTGGCCGAACGCATCTCCGCGCTGCTGGTCGAGGTGAACCGCCGATTCGGCACCCCGATCCCGCCCGATACCGGCGAGGTGACCGATCTGCGGCCGCTGGTCACGCCGGTCGACGCCGAGTTCCGGGTCGGCACGATGGGGCTGGGCTGGGACTCCGAGGCCCAGACGATCGTCGTCGAACTGCTCGCGGTGTCCGAGGGCGAGTTCGACGCGTCGGTGGTGCTCGACGACGCCGAGGAAGGCCCGGACGCGGTGCGGGTGTTCCTGACGCCCGAGTCCGCCAGGGAGTTCGCTGCGCGCTCCAACCGGGTCATCTCGGCGGGCCGCCCGCCGTGTCCGCTGTGCGATGAACCGCTGGACCCGGACGGCCACATCTGCGTCCGCACCAACGGCTATCGGCGCGGCGAGGTGGCCGGAACCGAAGATGACGCCGACGGTTGACGGCGGGTCCGACGACGGCACGGTGTTGCGATGCGGCGAGCTGACGGTGATCGGACGGATCCGCTCGGCCAGCAACGCCACCTTCCTGTGTGAGGCCCACCTGGACGGTCGGCGGGTGCACTGCGTGTACAAGCCGGTGCGCGGTGAGGCCCCGCTGTGGGACTTCCCGGACGGTACCCTGGCCGGCCGGGAGCTGGCGGCCTATCTGGTCTCGGCGGCGCTGGGCTGGAATGTCGTTCCCTACACCATCATTCGTGACGGTCCCGCCGGTTCCGGCATGGTGCAGAAGTGGGTGGATCAGCCGGGGGACACCGCGGAGGTGGAAAGCGAGGAGCCCACCGGTCCCGATCTGGTTGACCTGTTGCCCGCCGGTCGGGTTCCGCCCGGGTTCCTGCCGATCCTGCAGGCCTACGACTACCACGGCGACGAGGTGACGCTGGTGCACGCCGACGACCCGCGGTTGTTCCGGCTGGCGGTGTTCGACGTGCTGATCAACAACGCCGACCGCAAGGGCGGCCACGTCCTGGCCGGTGTCGACGGGCAGGTCTACGGTGTCGACCACGGCGTCAGCCTGCACACCGAGGACAAGCTGCGCACCGTGCTGTGGGGCTGGGCCGGTAAGCCCGTCGACGGCGAGACACTGGCCGGCGTGCGGGCGCTGTATGAGGGGTTCGCCCGCCTCGACGAGCAGCTGGGCGACCACATCACCGACCATGAGATCGCCGCATTGGAAGCCAGAATCATTGCGCTGCTCGATAATCCGGTGATGCCGACTCCCGACCGGCACCGGCCGATCCCATGGCCGGCGTTCTGAGGACGAACCCCGATCCGGCACCCGGTGGGCGCGCCACCGATACTGATCCGGTGACCCAGACCGACGCCGACCTGGCTGCCGAGGTGGCCGAGGAGGCCGGCGAACTGTTGCTGGGTGTGCGCGAGGAGATCGGCTTCTACGATCCGTACTACCTCGGCGACGAGGGCGACCGCCGGTCGAACGACCTGATCCTGGACCGGCTGGCGCGGGCCCGCCCCGCCGATTGCGTGCTCAGCGAGGAGGCCGCCGACAACCCGGCCCGGGTCGGTGCCGACCGGGTGTGGATCGTCGACCCGGTCGACGGCACCAGGGAGTTCTCCCTACCGGGCCACGAGGACTGGGCCGTGCACATCGCGCTGTGGCAGCGCTCGGCCGGGGTTCACGGCGGCCTCTCCGATGCCGTGGTGGCGCTGCCTGCCCGCGGCGAGGTGTACCGCAGCGATACCGTCGCGCCGCCCCCGCCGCGGAGCGACGGGCCGATCCTGATCACCGCGAGTGCCAACCGGCCGCCCCCGGTGTTGTGGCGGATGCGTGAGCACCTCGATTTCCGGCTGGTCCGGATCGGTTCGGCGGGCGCCAAGGCGATGGCGGTGGTGCGGGGTGACGTCGACGCCTACATCCACGCGGGCGGCCAATGGGAGTGGGATTCGGCGGCGCCCGCGGGCGTGGTCACCGCGGCCGGCCTGCACGCGTCGCGGCTGGACGGCTCACCGCTGGTCTACAACCGCGCTGACCCGTACCTGCCGGATTTTGTGATGTGCCGCGCCGAACTGGCACCCGCCCTGCTCGCCGCGATCGGTGCAGCGTAGGGCGCGTGGGGAATGGATTCGGGCGTGCCGTTGTCTGTCTTCGTGAGATGTGCGGGACCGACCGGTAGGAGGCCGTCCTGAGCGAGCACCTTAGAGTCGAGGCCATGCAATCGTGGTCGGCACCGTCAATCCCGGTGCTCGGCGGCCGGGGCCCGCAGTTGCGGCTCTACGACAGCGCGGACCGCCAGATCCGCCCGGTCTCGCCGGGGCCGACCGCCACGATGTACGTGTGCGGCATCACCCCGTACGACGCCACGCATCTCGGGCACGCCGCGACCTATCTCACCTTCGACCTGGTGCACCGGATCTGGCTGGACGCCGGACACGGCGTGCACTATGTGCAGAACATCACCGATGTCGATGACCCGCTGTTCGAGCGGGCGAAACGCGACGGCATCGATTGGCGTGACCTGGGGGACCGCGAAACCCGGTTGTTCCGCGAGGACATGGCCGCGTTGCGGGTGCTGCCGCCGCGCGACTACGTGGCCGCCACCGACGCCATCGACGAGGTGGTCGAGATCGTCGAGAAACTGCTGGCGTCGGGCGCGGCCTACGTGATCGACGACCCCGAGTATCCGGACGTCTACTACCGGGCCGACGCCACCGTGCAGTTCGGCTACGAGTCCGGTTACGACCGCGAGACCATGCTGCGGTTGTTCGGTGAGCGGGGCGGCGATCCGGACCGGGCCGGTAAGGGCGACGATCTCGATGCGCTGTTGTGGCGGGCCCAGCGGCCCGGCGAGCCGAGCTGGCCGTCGCCGTTCGGCCCGGGCAGGCCCGGGTGGCACGTCGAGTGTTCGGCGATCGCGCAGAGCCGCATCGGGACCGGCCTCGACATTCAGGGGGGCGGCAGCGACCTGATCTTCCCGCACCACGAGTTCTCCGCGGCGCACGCCGAATCCGCAACGGGGGAGCGGCGATTCGCCCGGCACTACGTGCACGCCGGGATGATCGGCTGGGACGGGCACAAGATGAGCAAGAGCCGGGGGAATCTGGTGCTGGTGTCGCGGTTGCGCGCCGACGGCGTCGATCCGTCGGCGGTGCGCCTGGGGTTGTTCTCCGGACACTACCGGTCCGACCGGTCCTGGAGCGCCGAGGTGCTCGACGAGGCCGAGGCCCGGCTCGCCCGGTGGCGCAGCGCGGCCGCGCTGCCGGCGGGCCCCGACGCGACCGATGTGGTGGCCCGGGTGCGGCAGTATCTGGCCGACGATCTCGACACACCGAAAGCTCTTGCCGCGCTGGATGGTTGGACAACCGACGCGTTGACCTACGGTGGGCATGACACCGAGGCGCCACGGACCGTGGCGACCGCGGTCGACGCGCTGCTGGGTGTGGACCTGTAGCCGGTCCGGCGGTACGTTAGGCCGCCATGGGTAGCAAGCACGCAGTGCACGGCAAGGTCGTCCTCATCACCGGCGGCGCCCGCGGGGTCGGCGAGGAAGTGGCCCGGCGGCTGCGCGGGAAAGGCGCCAGACTGGTGCTCACCGACGTCGACGAGGCGCCGCTGGCCGCCCTGGCCGCCGAACTCGGCGACGAGCATGTGCAGACCGCCATCGCCGATGTGCGCGACCTGCCTGCCATGCAGAAGGCCGTGGACGCGGCCGTCGAGCGGTTCGGCGGCATCGACATCGTGATGGCCAATGCGGGCATCGCCAGTTTCGGATCGGTCGCCCAGGTCGATCCCGAGGCGTTCAAACGGGTCGTCGACATCAACGTGACCGGGGTGTTCAACACCGTGCGGGCCGCGCTGCCCTCGGTCATCGAGCGGCGCGGCTATGTGCTCGTGGTGTCCTCGCTGGCGGCGTTCACCTCCGCACCCGGCCTGGCCGCCTACCACGCGTCCAAGGCCGGCGCCGAGTACTTCGCCAACACCCTGCGCCTTGAGGTCGCCCACCGCGGTGTCGATGTCGGGTCGGCGCACATGAGCTGGATCGACACCCCGCTGGTCCAGGACGCCAAGTCCGATCTGTCCACGTTCCGCGAGATGCTGGCCAAGATGCCCGGCCCGCTCAAGCAGACCACCACCGTGGGCAGATGCGGTGCGGCCTTCGTCAAGGGCATCGAGGGCCGCAAGAGCCGGATCTACTGCCCCGGCTGGGTGGGGTTGTTCCGATGGATCCGGCCGGTGGTCGCCACGCCGCTGGGAGAACGCGATATCCGCAAGTTCACGCCCGACCTGCTGCCAAGGCTGGACGCCGAGGCCGCCGGCCTGGGCCGGTCGACCAGCTCACGGACCGAGAAGTTCTCCTGAGGCCGAGCGGCGCCGTCTAGCGGCCCCTTCGCCGCAGGTAGCGCTCGAACTCGGCGGCCAGCGCGTCGCCGTCGATCTTGCCGAGCGCCTCGTTCATATCGACCTCGGCGTCGCCGCGTTCCTCCAGCGACTGCACGTATTCGGCGATCTCCTCGTCCTCGGTGGTCATCTCGGTGACCGCCTGCTCCCACTCCTCGGCCGCCGCGGGCAGATCGGCCAGCGGCACCTCGATGTCGAGGGCATCCTCCACGCGGCGCAGCAGGGCCACCGTGGCCTTCGGATTGGGCGGTTGCGACACGTAGTGCGGTACCGCCGCCCAGAACGTCACCGCGGGGATGCCCGCCTGCACACAGGCGTCCTGGAACACCCCGGCGATGCCGGTCGGGCCCTCGTAGCGGGTCTCCTCCAGCCCGAAGACCTTCGCCGAATCCGCCGAGTAGGCCGCACCCGACACCGGGACGGGCCGGGTGTGCGGGGTGTCGGCCAGCAACGCTCCCAGGATGATCACGGTCTGCACGCCGAGCTTGTCGGCGATCGCGAGCAGTTCCGCGCAGAACGTCCGCCACCGCATATTGGGCTCCACGCCGTGCATCAACACGATGTCGCGGTCGCTGCCCGGGGGGCGGCAGTGTGAGATCCGCATCGACGGCCACACCAGCTCCCTGGTCACGCCGTCGAGTTGCCGGATCACCGGCCGGTTCACCTGATAGTCGTAATACGACTCGTCGTCGATCTCGACGATCGGTTCGGCCTCCCAGATCGCGTCCAGATGGTCCAGCGCGTCACTGGCCGCATCGCCGGCATCGTTCCAGCCCTCGAAAGCCGCCACCACGATGGCATCTTTCAGCTCAGGCAGGTCGGAGGGCCGGCCATGGTTCGGGTACGACGTCACACTGTCAGCGTAAGCCCTGGGTGGTACCGACGAGCCCGTTGTGGCGGCGGGTCGCCTCGGGCCCCAACCGGCTATTTGATAGACGGGCTATCCTGTTGATGTGACTGCCGCTGACAAATCCGCTTACGGCACCGACCGGCCCGACACCCGGTCGCGGCGTATGGTCGTGGGCGCCGGCGCCGTCGAGACGAAATACGTTCGGCGGCAATCCGGTTAGCCTTGGTGGCCACGACATTGACGGCACGATCCGCGAGTCGCCGCCGAATGGCGGGTATCGCCGAGCGGGTCGGGTCGGTCGCGGCGACGAGTTGGGCGTCCAGACGTCGATCGGGTGACGACGTAGACTTTTCTGGTCGAGAGGCGTTGCAACGGATCCTGGTTCCGCCGGTATCCGCCACGCTCGGCAGAGACAAGGACGCCTTCCGTTACGGAAGGAGTGCACTGTGAACGCGCCACGGGCCAACAACGCCGGGTCGACCATCGGGGAGCCGAATATCCGCCCCGACTGCACCGACGACCTGACGGCCACGCTGCACCAGCGGATCATGGTGATCGACGGCGCGATGGGCACCGCGATCCAGCGGGACCGCCCGGACGAGGCCGGCTACCGCGGGGAGCGGTTCAAAGACTGGCCCAGCGATCTCGTCGGCAACAACGATCTGCTCAACCTGACCCAGCCGCAGATCATCGAGGGCATCCACCGCGAGTACCTCGAGGCGGGTGCCGACATCCTGGAGACCAACACGTTCAACGGGACCGCGGTCTCGCTGTCCGACTACGGGATGGAGGAGCTGAGCTACGAGCTGAACTACGCGGGCGCGGCCCTGGCCCGTAAGGCCTGCGACGAGTTCAGCACCCCGGAGCGGCCCCGTTACGTGGCAGGCACCCTCGGGCCGACGACGCGGACCGCGTCGATCTCCCCGGACGTCAACGATCCGGGGGCCCGAAACGTCTCCTACGACCAACTGGTCGCCGCCTATCTGGATGCCGCCACCGGCCTGGTCGACGGTGGCGCCGACATCATCCTCGTGGAGACGATCTTCGACACGCTGAACGCCAAGGCCGCGGTGTTCGCCATCGAGACGCTGTTCGAGGACCGCGGGCGCCGCTGGCCGGTGATCATCTCGGGCACCATCACCGACGCTTCCGGACGGACCTTGTCCGGTCAGGTCACCGAGGCGTTCTGGAATTCGGTCAGGCACGCCAAGCCGATCGCGGTGGGCCTCAACTGCGCGCTCGGCGCACCGGAGATGAGGCCCTACATCGCCGAGATGTCGCGGATCGCCGACACCTTCGTCTCGTGCTATCCGAATGCGGGCCTGCCCAACGCCTTCGCCGAGTACGAGGAGTCCCCGGACAGCCAGGCCTCCTACATCGCCGAGTTCGCCGAGGCCGGCCTGCTGAACCTGGCCGGTGGGTGCTGCGGCACGACGCCGGCCCACATCGCGAAGATCGCCAAGGTCGTCGAGGGTAAGGCGCCGCGTGAGGTACCGCAGATCCCGGTGGCCACCCGCCTGTCGGGCCTGGAGCCGCTCAACATCACCGAGGACTCCCTGTTCGTCAACATCGGTGAGCGCACCAACATCACCGGCTCGGCCCGGTTCCGCAACCTGATCAAGGCCGAGGACTACGACACCGCGCTGTCGGTGGCGCTGCAGCAGGTCGAGGTCGGCGCGCAGGTCATCGACATCAACATGGACGAGGGGATGATCGACGGCGTCGCCGCGATGGACCGGTTCACCAGGCTGATCGCCTCCGAGCCGGATATCAGCCGGGTCCCGGTGATGATCGACTCCTCCAAGTGGGAGGTCATCGAGGCCGGCCTGAAGAACGTGCAGGGCAAGCCGATCGTCAACTCGATCTCCATGAAGGAGGGCGAGGAGAAGTTCGTCCGCGAGGCCCGGCTGTGCCGCAAGTACGGGGCCGCGGTCGTGGTGATGGCCTTCGACGAACAGGGGCAGGCCGACAACCTGGAGCGCCGCAAGGAGATCTGCGGGCGCGCCTACCGGATCCTGACCGAGGAGGTCGGCTTCCCGCCCGAGGACATCATCTTCGACCCGAACTGCTTCGCGCTGGCGACCGGTATCGAGGAGCATGCGACCTACGGGATCGACTTCATCGAGGCCTGCGCCTGGATCAAGGAGAATCTGCCCGGGGTGCACCTGTCCGGCGGTATCTCCAACGTGTCGTTCTCGTTCCGGGGCAACAACCCGGTACGTGAGGCGATCCACGCGGTGTTCCTCTACCACGCCATCAAAGCTGGCCTGGACATGGGCATCGTCAACGCCGGTGCGCTGGTGCCCTACGACTCGATCGACCCCGAGCTGCGGGACCGCATCGAGGATGTCGTGCTGAACCGTCGCGAGGATGCGGCCGAACGGCTGCTGGAGATCGCCGAACGGTTCAACAAGGCCTCGGGCAAGGACGAGGACCAGGGAGCGGCCGAGTGGCGATCTCTCCCGGTCCGCGAGCGCATCACCCACGCCCTGGTCAAGGGCATCGACGCCCACGTAGACGCCGACACCGAGGAACTGCGGGCCGAGATCGCCGATGCGGGTGGCCGCCCGATCGAGGTGATCTCCATGGCCACCCCCGTCACCCGCCGCCTGCCGGCGGTGCTCGCCGCAGGC
>NZ_JBSFPX010000188.1:0-14553 GCF_053588415.1 Mycobacterium sp. NPDC003449 | reverse complement strand
CGAACCAGCGGAAGTAGTTCGACATGTAGCCGGCGTGGTCGGCCACCCGCGCCATCTGCAGGATGTAGCCGTCATCGGACGAGTTGGCCCCGATCACATGCCATAACAGGAACCCGCCGACCACCACCACGTCGACCGGGCTGAACGTGCGCCAGCGCGCCGGGATCAGGCTGTGCATCCGTCTGCCGTCGAGCCGGTCCAGCCGCCACAGCGCCAGCACCGCGATCACGGTGGCCGCGATGCCGAGCAGCATCGCCGTCAACTTGAGCGGGGTGGGTTTGGTGGTGAACCGGGTGTCGATCGTCGCCGACATCGAGAGTCCCGGTGGCGCAGGCCCGGTCAGCTCGGTGAAGACACCGACGATGGCGGGCCGCAGCGCCGGGTCGGCGAAGCCGCTGCGCTGTTGTTTACCGGTGTCCGGGTCGGTGAGCCCCACGAAGGTGGCGAAGGTGCCCGCCTCCGACGAGGTGATCTCGATGCGTTGACAGTCCGGGCCCGCCACCCGTTCCCTCGGCACGCTGGCGATCACCACGTTGCGGTCGGTGATGTCGACCCGCTCGCTGGTGACGTTGAGGAACAGCGCGTTGAGCGCGGCCTGCCTGCCCTCCTTGGGCGCGGTGCCCAGCACCAGGGCGCCCTCCGGCGGCAGCGTCCGGATCACCTCACACGGCACCGTGATGGTCATCTCGACCGGAGTCTGGGTGATGAGCGGGGCGGTGACGCTGTTGAACTGCCCCTGCTCCGGCCAGTTCAGTGTCGCGGTGGTCTGCACCACCGGCAGCAGCGGGGTCAGCACCGAGCAGACGAACCCGATCAGGCCCGCGACCATGGCCACCCAGCGGGCCGTCTTCACGTCCTTGGCAGCGTTCATGGCAGCGCCCGGATCGGTCCGGGCCGGCTCCAGCCGAACGTGCGCTGGGCGCCCTGTTCGACGGTGGCGACCGGTGCCTGACCGGGCGGCACCACCGGGTCATACCGTTCGATCGAACCCCAGTCCCGGTACCAGTCATCGCGCAGGTAGGTCGGGATGGTCGAGGTGCGCAGCAGCGCCTGGATGAACAGGAAGGGGCCACCCTTCCGGGCGGACTGCCACATATTCGACGACACCACCACTTGTTTGACGTTGGGCAGGATGCGGTACTGCGGCAGTTCGGCGATGCCGAGACGTTCGGAGAACGGGCGCTGGCACGGGAAGTTCGCGGCCGTGGCGATGTCCATCAGAACCGGGGTCTGCGGGCCGAGGAACTGCTGCGCGGTCTGCAGGGTGGGCACCCGGGGCGGGGTGAAGCCGAACCACTGGTCATCGGACAGGTTGGGGTCGTCGGCCACGATCCGGGCCACATTGGCCTCCGGCGGCGCCCAGGCCAGCGGGAATCGCAGGTTGCGCCAAGCGTATTGGGCGAACACGTCGATCGGCTGCACCGAGTCCAGCGCCTGGTAGCTGCCGTCGGGGCGGTGCACCCCCCATTGCAGTTTCAGCGACTGGCCGTAGTGGAACTCGTGTTCCTCGTCGTAGTACCAGATGGCGCCCGCGGCGGCGACGGTGACCAGCGGGCGGTCGGGGCTGCGCGGCGGCAGCTGGTACCAGGACGAGGTGGCCTTGGCGGCCACCCGTCCTCCGTCTGCACCGGGCTCGTTGTAGCTGCCCATCACCGGGGTGCGGGCCGGGTCGAGGCCGAACGGCAGGTAGACCCGCGACCCGTTGACCCCTTCGGGGCCGTAGCCGCCGCCGGTGCCCGCGGCGTAGGCGATGCCGACGTTGGGTTTGTTGGGGGAGCCGTCCGAGTTGACCGTGCCGGGGTTGGCCACCACGGGTTTGGGCGGTTCGAGGGTGTCGCTGATCGCGTTGGGGGTGAACCCGACCGGGTTCTGCCCGCCGAGCGGACCGTACTGGCCGTAGGTCTGACCCGGAACCGGTTGCAGCATGCCGGCATTGGTGTCGGCCTCGACCAGGACGTCGTCGGCCATGGCGCAGCTCCGGTCGGACAGCCCCGAGCTGAGCGCCCGCACGTTGGCCGCCGCGGTGGTGTAGACGGGATAGCGCTGGACGAAGCCCTTGGCCATCGAACCGACTTCCAGCACCACCATGATGACCGCGACCACCAGCATCGGGGTGGCGGCCAGGGCCCGGTTGCGCCGGGTGTCGGCCACCTCGGTGTGCCCGGCGTAGTCGATGCGGAAGTGCAGCCAGCCGGCCAGGATGGCGGTGACGATGGCCAGCGCCAGGAACATCGAGGTGACCGGCTGCCCGGCCAGCACCGGCTGGCGGTCGAACCACGGCACCCCGTAGTTGCCGATGTAGAACCAGCCGTTGATCCCTGAGGTGGCCCAGGCCACCACGAACAGCAGCGCGGTCACATATAGCGCGAGGTTGCGTCGGCTGTGCAGGCCCACCCTGGCGAACGCGAACGCCGTCACGGCGCCGAGCGCGCCGGCCAGCCCGGCGAATTCGCCGAACTGCACGGCCCATTTGGTGGGGGTGAAGGTCAGCAGCAGCAGGCCGACCGCGGTGGTACCGAGCAGCCGCCACACCGGGCCGCTGGCCAGCCCGGGCACCCGGCCCTTGCGCAGCAGCACCGCGATCATGCCGAACAGGCACAGCAGCATGATCAGCACCGCGAAGCGCCGGGTCAGTGAGCTGTCCACGGAATCTTCCACGGTGAGGAAGTAGTAGCGCAGGAACTCCTGGTACCAGGAGATGGTGGGGCCGACGGTGTATTTGATCCTGGCCGATTCGGCGACGCTGGCCAGGGTCTGGTCGCGGAACACGATGACGAAAACCAGTGCCGCGGAGGCGGCGAGGGCCGCGACCGCGGGCAGCGCGATGCGCCGGGCCTTGATGATGCCGACCACGGTGCGCGCCCCGACCAGCAGCGGGGCCAGCGCGATCAGGCCCTGCGGGGCCAGCGTGACGGTGAACATGGCGACGACGACCGCGAGGCAGGCCGGCCAGAGACGACGTGTCCCGATGGTGGATTCGATGAGCGCCCACACCGCGAGCACGCCGAACGCGATGAGCGGTTCGGGCCGCAGACCGTTGTTGAACGGCAGCCACGCGGCCAGGAACACCGCACCCGCGGTCCACATGGTGACGCTGTTGAGTGCGACGCGGCGCCCGAGCCGGGGCAGCACCCACCGGCTCAGCAGCAGCCAGGTGCCGATCGCGGCCAGGGTCGCGGGCACCCGCATCCAGACACTCGCGGTGCTGATCGCCGCGAAATGCGCGAGCACCGACTGATACCAGTCGAACGGTGCCTCGGTGGTGCCGAAATAGCGGAAGTAGTTGGCGGTGTAGCCGGCGTCGGCCGACACCCGCGCGATGGTCAGGTTGTAGCCGTCGTCGGAGGAGATGGCGCCGATGACGTGCCACAGCAGCAGACCGCCGATGACGCCGACGTCGGCGATCCAGGTCGCGACCGGAACCTTCACGAAGCGGCGCCAGGCGCGTCGAACCGCGTGCGCCCCGGTGCGGGCGCGGCGGTCCAGCACCAGCAGCCCGACGATCGAGGCCACCACGCAGACCACGCCGAGCGCCATCACCAGCAGCTTGAGCGGGGTGGGGGTGGTGATGAACCGGGTGTCGACGTCGACGCGTGCCGAGAGGCCCGGCTGCGGCGGCACCTTGAGCTCGGTGAAGATCCCGGCGACCTGGGGTTTCTTCTCGACGGCCGCGGTGCCGGTGGCGCCGGGGATGCCGATGAAGTCGGCGCCGACGGCGCCGGCGTTGGCCCACACGTGCAGTGTGCTGCAGGCCCCGGCGTCGACCGCGTCGCGCGGCGCCACGGTGGCCACGGTGTCGCGGAAGACCACCAGCACGCTGTCGGCGTAGGCGCGGACGAACAGCCCGTTGCGGGTGGCGTCGATACCGCCCGGCGGAATGGTCGACAGGACCAGCCCGCCCTCGGCGGGCAGGGTTGCGATGGCCTGGCACGGGATCGAGATGTCCAGGGACTGCGGTGCCCCCGAGACCAGCGGCGCGGTGACATCGGTGATGTTGCCGTCGGTTCCGGTGCCCTGCGGCCACTGCACGGCGGCGGTGGTCTGGGTGACGGGCAGCAGCGGGGCCAGCGCGCACAGCAACACCCCTGCGATACCGGCAAAGACGGTGATCAGGCGTGCGATGCCCACAGCTCGATCGGCAGGTTCATCGGATGGCACGAGGCTCGATGGTATGCGACCCGGATGTGAGCGCCGGTCTCCCCACGCCCTTGGGCCCGAGAAGTGATGAACCGGCGATCAGCTCAGGCGTAGCGGCGCGGGGCTCCACAGTCCGCTGCGGGTCGCGGTGCCCAGGTCCAGGCGCGCCGGAACGGCGTCGCGGTACCACGGGTTCAGCCGCTGCAGCGAGCCCCAGTCGCGGAACCAGTCGTCCTTGAGGTAGGTGGGCACGCTCGTCGGCCGCACCAGCAGTTCGGAGATGCCCAGCGGTCCACCGCCCAGGTAGTCCATCACCGGTGAGTTGGCCTCCGCGCCGAACCGGTCCGGCAGGATTCGCCACTGCGGCACCTCGGTGACGCCGTACTGATGGGCGAACGGCCGCTGGCACGGGAAGGCCAGCCCCACCAGCCAGTCCAGCAGCACCGGATCGGTTGAGCCGACCACGTCCTGCAGGGTGCGCAGTTCGGGGATGCGCGGCGGGGTCACCGCGATCCAG
This sequence comes from Mycobacterium sp. NPDC003449, assembly GCF_053588415.1. NCBI lineage: Bacteria > Bacillati > Actinomycetota > Actinomycetes > Mycobacteriales > Mycobacteriaceae > Mycobacterium > Mycobacterium sp. NPDC003449. The sequence goes on along the minus strand of NZ_JBSFPX010000188.1, from coordinate 9,899 downwards.
TGCTGCGGCGCCAGGTCGTCGTCGGTGGCCACCAGCCGGATCTGGGTGGCCTCGCGCGGTATCGCCGAGATCGGCGCGCGCAGGTTGCGCCACGCCGGGGCGGAGCCGACGTCGGCGAACCCGACGGTGCCGCCCGGCTTGTTCTGGGCGGCACCCTCGTCGGTGGCCCACTGGACGGTGACCTCGCCGGCGTCGAAGCGCCCGGCCGCCGACACCACCAGCAGCGGGCCGGCCTGGTCGCGGTCGGGCAGCCGGTACCACGCCGAGCGCATCACGGCGGGGGACTGGGTTCCGGCCCGCCAGCTGCCCAGCACGGGCGTCGTGGTCGGGTCCAGGTTGTAGGGCAGCCGGGCGCGTGAGCCGTTGACCCCCGCGGCGGAGGTGGTGCCGCCCTCGGTGCCGGCCTCGGCGGTGGTGTCGGTCCCGGCGTCGGTGTCGGCGAAGTTGCCGGACCCGGGTTGTTCCATCACCGGGTCGGCCGACACGTCGGACGGAATCCCGTTCGGGCCGAATCCCTGCGATGTGCCCGCACCGAGCGCCTGGCCGGGCGGTTCGCTGATCGGCGCGAGCAGGCCCGCGTTCGGGTTCTCCTCGACCATCACATCGTCGGCCAGGCCGCAGGTCTTACCGGTCAGCGCCCCCAGGTTGGACCGGCCCACCGACCAGGCGGGGTACTGGTCGGTCATCGCCAGCGTCAGCGACACCACCTCGAACATCACCACCAGCCACGCGGCGATCGCCATCGGGGACTGCAGGATGCGCTGCCAGCGGCGCTGCCCGCCGTCGGGGGCCCGGTCGCGGCCGGTGAAATGGAACCAGGCCGCCAGCAGCAGGGTCAGGATCGAAAGGCCGAGCAGCACGGTGGTGAAACCGAAATGCCATTCGGGGAACGAGTTGGACCAGGGCACACCGAAGTTGGAGACGTACCACCAGCCGTTGACGGTGGCGAACGACAGCGCCATCACGAACAGCACCGCGGCCGCGAACATGGCCCGGTTGCGGCGTGACTTCATCGCCGCGGCGGTCACCGCGACCGCGGCCAGCGCGCCGAGCGAGCCGGCCAGCCCGGCGAACACCCCGAAGTGGTGGGTCCACTTGGTGGGGGTGAACATCATGGCGAAGAACGAGATGATGGTGATGCCGACGATGCGCCGGCTCGGGCCGGCCGCGGTGCCGGGGATGCGGCCCTTGCGCATCGACATCGACACCGCCACGGCGAGCGCCAGCAGCAGGGTCAGCACCGCGAAGCGCCGGGCCACCGACCCGTCCGGGCTGGTGGTGAACAACCGCTCGTAGCGGATGTGCTCGTCGAACCAGGCCAGGCTGGGGCCGACCGCCGATTTGAACGTGCTGGCCTCGATCTCGCCGGCCAGGGTCTGGTCCCGGAAGATCAGGATGATGGTGACCGTGGCCGCGGCCAGGATCGGCGCCAGCAGTGCCAGCCGGCCGAACCGTGAAGTGTGCGCGGCCACAATGGTTTTCAGTGGCCCGACGGCGACCAGCAGCGCGCCGACCGCAGCGATGCCGGTGGGGCCGGAGAACAGGGTCAGGGCGCCGATGACGATCGCGATGGCCACCGGAAGCAGCCGGCTGGTCGCGACCCCGCGTTCCACCGAACACCAGGTCAGCAGGATGCCGAGCGCGATGATCGGCTCGGGCCGCAGGCCGTTGTTGAGCGGCAGCCAGAACGCCAGGAACATGCCCGCGGCGGTCCACGCCGCGGCCTGGCTGTGTTTGACCGCGTTGCCGAGGCGGGGGAGCACTTCGTGACTGATCACCCACCAGCAGGCCAGGGCCATCACCAGGGTGGGCAGCCGCATCCACATGCTGGTGGTCGAGACGTGCGCCCACAGCGCCAGCAGGTCGTAGTACCAGCCGAACGGGGCCTCCGGGGTGCCGAACCAGCGGTAGTAGTTGGCCATGTAGCCGGCGTGTTCGGACACCCTGGCCATGGTGAGGATGTAGCCGTCGTCGGAGGTGTTGGCCCCGACGAAATGCCACCACACCAGCACCGCGGCGACCAGCCCGTCCAGCGGGGTCAGCGACCACCACCGGGCAGGCAGGAAGCGTTTGATCGCCCGCCCGTCGGCGGTGTCGAGCACGTGCAGGGCGCCGAGCGCGATGATCGTCATCGCCACCCCGACCACCATCGCCAGCGTCTTGAGCAGTGTGGGTGCGCTGCTGTAGCGCGAGTCGATAGTGGCCGAGACCGTCAGCCCCTGCGGTGCCGGCCCGGACAGGTCGGTGAAGATCCCGACGATCTGCGGCCGGAAGTCGTATCCGCTGCGCTCACCGCGCAGCGGCGCGTCGGGATTGTCTCCCGGGTCGTTGGAGGCGCCCTGGGTGAGGCCGACGAACTCGCCGGTCACCTTGTCGGCGTGAGCGGTGAAGGTCAGGTTCTGGCATGCCGGGCTGAGCACCGCGTCGAGGGGGGCGCTGACCACCGGGGTGTTGCGCACGATGACCAGCAGGTCGTTGTTGACCCGCTCGATGAGTAGGCCGCGGTCGATGGCCTTGGGTGCCTGTTTGGGCACCGTTGATAAGAGGACCGTTCGGCCCCGGTTCTCCGGCCCGGCCAGGCCCGCGGCCGCCTGACACGGCACGTTGATGGTCAGATCGGTCGCGACGTAGCCGATCAGCGGCGCGTTGACGCTCTCCCAGGCACCGTTCTGCGGCCAGTTGAGTTCGGCGGTGGTCTGCTTGACCGGCAGCAGCGGCGCCGCTATCGCCATCAGCGCACCGAGCAGACCGGCGACGATCGCGATCAGCCGCGCGGTCCGGTGGTTGCCATTCCCCGCTCGATGCGGTCCAGTCACGGGCTCCGATGCTAATGCGGGATCAGTCGCCATCGGGCCCCGGCATCACATCTGGCTGATTATCCGGCTTCACATCGGGCTTGCGGATCGCCAGGACGAACGGTCCGATGTCGGACACCTCGAACCGGGGATCGTCGAACAGTGCCGAGTTCAGCTCCACGTGGTAGCGCCGCACATTCGGCTGGTTGGGGTAGACGTCGGAGGCCAGCCGCAGCGTGTAGGTGTCGTTCGCGCCGTGCCGCATCAGGAACACGGTGGGGGCCGGCCACGGCATCTCGTCGAGCGCCGTGACGAACTGGTCGGCGGTGCTCAGCGTGGCCCAGCCCTCGATCGCCTCGGCCCGCTTGTCGAATTCGGCGAGCGGATTGGCGTAGTGCGAGGTCAACCCCTGGAAGCCGTAGTAGGGGTAGTAGGACAGGAAGCTGTAGTCGGCGGTGAGCACCACGGTGCGGTTGCGGGGCACCCCGGTGACCTCGAGGACCTTGGCGTCGATCTCGCGGTAGTGGCGTTCGGCGCCAGGTGCCCGACGGTCGGCGCGTACCCCGGTGCCGTCGGTGTCGGTGTAGGCCACGTTGATGTCGGGGCGCAGCACATCGGGGATGTCCTGGCTGAAGGTGACCGCCCCGATCGCGCCCACCGCGGTCGCCGCGGCGACGACGCGGCGCGCCGTCTGGGGTTGGTAGCGCCGGGCGATGGCCAGCGAGGTTTCGACGAACCCGAACGCGCCCGCGGTGGTGAGCAGCACCGTCAGGGTCGGCTGCAGCCGGAACGACAGCAGCGTGGTGCCTGCCAGCGTGGTGAGCATCGACAGCAGCGACCATGCGTAGACCGCGAGGACGGCGATGCCGAGCGCTGCTGCGCGGGTGGAACTGCGCGCGCGCACCACCAGCCACAGCGTGCCGACCAGGCACAGCGCTCCGAGCAGGGTGAACCGCAGCATCGGGAACTCCAGCGATGCGCCCGCCTCGGGCAGGTAATGCTGGGCGGTGCCGGACTCGGCCGGCTGCCCCCGCAGCGCGGCCAGCAGGTAGGGCGTCCAGGTGAGCAGCGCGAGGGCCCCCGAGATGACCGCGATGACGGCGAGCCGCAACAGCGGACCGATCTGCTTGCGGGCGGCGGCCAGCAGCAGGGCCATGATGGTCAGGGTGAACGCGCAGAACAGGAACAGCAGGGTGTAGAACAGCGCCGAAACCCCGAGGAAGATCCCGACGCCGACGATGGCGGCCCAGCCGCCGGGGTGCGCCCGTAGACCCGACCAGGCCAACACGAACACCGGCGGCAGCAGCACGGTGATGATGGCGGCATACGGTTCGGCCGTCGAGTAGGCGAGCATCGCGGCGGTGCTCGCGGTGGTCACGATGACGGCGTATTCGAACCGGATCATCGCGGCCCACAGCACCAGTGCGAGGGCGGCGGCGATGGTGATGGACACGATCGCCCACGGTTTGAACATCTCCCAGGCCGGGGTGCCGGTGGCGGCCGCGATCCGGCCGCCGAGCCAGAACCAGCCGGCCGGGTAGTACGGCGGCAACCCGATGTAGGTCATATCGTGCAGAGCCGCGGTGTCGGTGAGCCGGGTCAGGTATTCGGTGCGGAACTGCTGATCGACCGACACCCCGAACAGGTAGAGCTTGGTGGCGCCGAGCGGCATCGCGATGGTGACCACGGCGAACGCCGACAGGAAGATCAGGGCACCCAGCCGGGCCAGGGTCCGTCTGCCGCGCCGCCACATCAGGCCCGCCGCGAACAGGCCGGCCAGACAACCGAACTGGCCGACCGTGGTGAGTGCGTGCAGTTGGTTGGAGGTGTTGTACGCCGGCCACTCGACCCGGTCGATCGCCGCGATCGCCACCCCGGCGATCGCGGACGCGATCAGGACGGCGATCAGCATCTGGCCGACCACCCGGGCCGGGCCGGCCACTGTGCGGGCCGCGGCCGCCATCAGATGGGGAGCTTGCGGAAGATGGGCCGCGGAATGTGCCGCAACACCATCATCACGTAGCGGAATGCTCCCGGTGCCCAGACCAGTTCCTTACCTTTGGCCGACGCGGTGACGGCCAGCTCGGCGACGTATTCCTTGTCGACGGTCAGCGGGGCTTCCTTGACGTGGGCACTCATCCTGGTGCGGACCTGTCCCGGCCGGATCACCAGCACCCGGACGCCGAACTCCCGCAGCGCCTCGCCCAGGCCCAGATAGAACCCGTCCAGCCCGGCCTTGGTGGAGCCGTAGACGAAGTTGGACCGGCGCACCCGCTCACCGGCGGCCGAGCTCATCGCGATGATCTGGCCGAACCCCTGCGCGCGCATCTTCTCGCCGAGCAGCACGCCCACCGAAACCGCTGCCGTGTAGTTGATCTGGGCGATCTGGACCGCCTTGCGCTGGTCCTGCCACAGCTGTTCGGCGTCGCCGAGCAGGCCGAACGCCACGATGGCCACATCGATGTCCCTCGGGCCGTCGGCTGTGGAGAAGGCCTTGTCGATGACCGCGGGGTGGCTCGCGGTGTCGACGGCGTCGAAGTCGATCACCTCCACCGATTTCGCTCCGGCCTTGGACAGTTGCGCGGCGGCGTCGTCGCGGCCCGGATCGTCGGGCAGCGCGGCCAGCACGATGTGGGCTCCGGCGGTGCGCAGATATCTCTCACAGATCGCCAGTCCGATCTCCGAGGTGCCGCCGAGCAGCAGAATCGTCTGGGGGTTACCTACGGCGTCGAACACCATCTAGCGCAGCTCCAAGGCTCGGGGACATCGTGACGAGGGTACCGTGCGCGCCGCTCCCCGACGCCGAACGCCCAGGCCGGCCGTGAGGCCGACCTGGGCGTCCAGGTGTTGCCGGATCAGACCGGATCAGACATCGAAGCGGTCGGCGTCCATCACCTTGGCCCACGCCGCGACGAAGTCCTTGACGAACTTCTCCTTGGAATCGTCCTCGGCGTACACCTCGGCCAGCGCCCGCAGCTGCGAGTTGGAACCGAAGAGCAGATCGACCCGGCTGGCGGTGTACTTCTGCGCACCGCTGGCCCGGTCCATGCCGACGTAGGTCCCGTCGTCGGCAGCCGACGGCTCCCACTTGATACCCATATCGGTCAGGTTGACGAAGTAGTCGTTCGTCAGCTTGCCCTTGTCGGCGGTCAGCACACCGAGGTCGGTGCCGCCGTGGTTGGCGCCAAGCACGCGCAGGCCACCGACCAGCACGGCCAGTTCCGGAGCGGACAGGCCGAGCAGGTTGGCCCGGTCGATCAGCCGGTACTCGGCAGGCAGCGAGTCGCCCTTGCCCGCGTAGTTGCGGAAACCGTCGGCCTTGGGCTCCAGGTAGGCGAACGACTCCACGTCGGTCTGCTCCTGGGTGGCGTCGCCGCGTCCCGAGGTGAACGGCACCGTGACGTCGAATCCGGCGTCCCTGGCCGCCTTCTCGACGCCGACCGCACCGCCGAGCACCACCAGGTCGGCGAACGAGGCGTCGGTGCCCTTGTCCTTCGCGGCCTGCTGGATCTCCTCCAGCTTGCGGATCACCTGGGTGAGCTCGTCGGTCTCGTTGACCTCCCAGCCCAGCTGCGGCTGCAGCCGGATCCGGCCGCCGTTGGCGCCGCCACGCATATCGCTGGAGCGGAACGACGAGGCCGCCTTCCATGCGGTGTCGACCAGCTGCTGGGTGGTCAGGCCGGATTCGGCGATGGCCGTCTTGAGCGTGGCGACATCGGCATCGGAGAGCGTCTTACCGGCCGGGACGACGTCCTGCCAGAGCCAGGTCTGCTTGGGCACCAGCGGCCCGAGGTAGCGGACCACCGGCCCCATATCGCGGTGCAGCAGCTTGAACCACGCCTTGGCGTACTCCTCGGCGAGCTCCTCCGGGTGGTCCAGCCAGCGGCGGGTGATCTTCTCGTAGATCGGATCCATCCGCATGGACAGGTCGGTGGTCAGCATCGACGGGTGGGTCTTGCCGCTGCCCTGCGCCATCGGCACCGAGTTGGCCCAGCCGCCGTCCTTGGGACGCCACTGGTTGGCGCCTGCCGGACTCTGGAACAGCTCCCACTCATTGCTGTAGAGGATCTCCAGGAAACTGTTGTCCCACTTGGTCGGAGTGTGGGTCCAGGTCACCTCGAGGCCACTGCTGACGGTGTCGTTGCCGAGGCCGGCGTTGGCCCAGCCAAGGCCCATCTGCTCCAGCGGGGCGCCTTCGGGCTCGGGCCCGTTCTCGACTTCGGTGGCACCGTGGGTCTTGCCGAAGGTGTGGCCACCGACGATCAGCGCCGCGGTCTCGACGTCGTTCATCGCCATCCGGCCGAAGGTCTCGCGGATGTCGATGGCCGCGGCCACCGGATCCGGGTTGCCCTCGGGGCCTTCGGGGTTGACGTAGATCAGACCCATGTGGCTGGCGCCGAGCGGGTTCTCCAGCTTGGTCCGGTCACCGCCGGAAGAGGCGTAGCGTTCCTGCGATCCCAGCCACTCGTGCTCGGCGCCCCAGTAGATGTCCTCCTCGGGCTCCCAGTAATCCGGGCGGCCGAAGGCGAAGCCCGCGGTCTTGAAGCCCATGTGCTCCATGGCCCGGTTGCCCGCGTAGACGATCAGGTCCGACCACGAGATCTTCTTGCCGTACTTCTTCTTGATCGGCCAGAGCAGACGGCGGGCCTTGTCCAGGCTGACGTTGTCGGGCCAGCTGTTGAGCGGGGCGAAGCGCTGCATACCGCGCCCGCCGCCACCGCGGCCGTCCTCGACCCGGTAGGTGCCCGCGGCGTGCCAGGACATCCGGATGAACAGCGGGCCGTAGTGGCCGAAGTCGGCGGGCCACCAGTCCTGCGAATCGGTCAGCAGCGCGTCGAAGTCGCGCTCGAACGCCTCGAAATCGAGGGTCTTGACGGCCTCGCGGTAGTCGTAGCCCTCGTCGGTCGGGTCGATCGCCGGCGGATTCTTCTGCAGGATCTTCAGGTTGACCGCGTTGGGCCACCAATCGCGGTTGCTGCCCCCCTCGACGGGCGGCTTGATCCGCATGGGGCAACCGCTTTCGGCGGGTTCGGTTTGAGCTTCGCCAATGGGTGGATGTGTTTCGGCCATGGGAATCCTTCCGGGGCTGGCGGGTGGGTTATCTACTTGGCACGGTGGAACATTCGGGGCACAGGCCCCAGTAGATGACCTCGGCTTCGTCGATCTCGAAACCGTGGTCATCCGACGCGGTCAGGCAGGGTGACCCGCCGACCGCACAGTCGACGTCGGCGATCGCACCGCACGCCCGGCACACGACGTGGTGGTGGTTGTCGCCGACACGTGACTCGTAACGAGCCACGGAACCCGATGGCTGGATCCGCCGCACCAGACGCGCCGCGGTCAGCGTGTGCAGCGAGTCGTATACGGCCTGATGTGACACCTCGGGCAGTTCTCTGCGAACGCCACGGATGATCGAATCCGTGTCGGCGTGCGGATGCGCGTACACGGCGCTCAGCACCGCGACCCTGGGTCGGGTCACGCGCAGATCGGCCCTCCGGAGCATGAGCTGGAAGTCCGGAGTGGTGGCCACGAAGCGAGTCTTGCCCGTTTTCTGGAATTAGTCAAGAATGAAATTCTTGGTCGGCATGTCCGGACGTGCCGACCGTGGGCCCTGCGCACGAGAACGGGGCGGATTCGGTGCACGACGCCCACGCTCGACGGCAGAATTTACGTCAGCTCCAGGCGGCGGGCCATGTCCGAGACGAACACCCCGTCGGGATCGACCTTGCGCCGCACCGCGATCCACTCGTCGATGCGCGGATACATGGCGTGGAAGGTCTCGGCGGTGGTGCGTGAGTCTTTGGCGGTGTAGAGCCGGCCGCCGAACTCCAGCACCCGCTTGTCGAGGTCGGTGAGGAACTCGTTGAGGCCGGGTTTGATCGGGAAGTCCACGCACACGTTCCAGCCGGGGATCGGGAAGCTCAGCGGTGCCCGATTGCCCGGTCCGAACAGTTTGAACACGTTGAGGAACGAGTAGTGCCCGGAGCGCTGGATGTCGACGAGGATGCGTTTGAATTCCTCGACGGCCTCGGTGGGCACCACGAACTGGTACTGGCCGAATCCGGCCGGGCCGTAAGCGCGGTTCCACTCCCCGAACATGTCGAGCGGGTGGTAGAACTGCGTCAGGTTCTGGACCTTGCCGCGGTAGGTGCCCGATTTGCGGTACCACAGCTCGCCGATCGGGCCGAACGTGTATTTGTTGGCCAGCCCGTTGGGGAACACATCGGGAAACGTAAGCAGTTGCGGCGCATCGAATTTCAGCGGATTTTTCTGCAGCTTGCGGGGCAGCTGGTCCAGCGTGGCCAGCGAGCCGCGGGAGATCGCGGCCCGGCCCAGCTTGGGCGGCCCGCTGATCGCGTCGAACCAGGCCGACGAATACGTGTAGTTGTCCTCGGTGCCGTCGCTGTGGAACGCGATGGTCTCGTCGAGCGTGTGGGTGACGTCGCCGTCGGCGATGAAGTAGGCGGTCTCGGTCGGGGTCATCTCGATGGTGGCGCGCAGGATGATCCCGGTCAGGCCGTTGCCGCCCACCGTCGCCCAGAAGATGTCGGCGTTGTCGCCCTCCGGCGTCAGGTGCAGCACCTCGCCGCGGGCGGTGAGCAGTTCCATCGAGCGCACGTGGTTGCCGAAGCTGCCCGCGCTGTGGTGGTTCTTGCCGTGGATGTCGCAGCCGATGGCGCCGCCGATGGTGACCTGCCGGGTGCCGGGCAGGACCGGAACCCACAGCCCGAACGGCAGCGCGGCCTTCATCAGCTGGTCGAGGTTGACCCCGCCGTCGAGGTCGACCAGATGGGTTTCGCGGTCGATGGTGTGGATCCGGTTCAGCGGGGCCATATCGATGACCAGCCCGCCGCCGTTCTGCGCATTGTCGCCGTAGGACCGGCCCAGCCCGCGGGCGATCACGCCGCGTCCGCCCTGCTCGGCGGCCAGGACGACGGCCTTGACGATGACCTCGGGGTCACTGGTCGAGAGCACCTGTGCCACGGTCGGCGCGGTGCGGCCCCAGCCCATCATCGCCGATCGGCGATTCGATGGGCGCGGTCGCGACGGCGATCTCCTGGCCGGCCCGGATCTGCGGGTCGGCGTCGAAGCCGATCCGGTCGA
>NZ_JBSFPX010000187.1:0-14649 GCF_053588415.1 Mycobacterium sp. NPDC003449 | reverse complement strand
CCCTCGGCTGACCGTTCCTTCTCTCGCGAGCAGACGCGTCGGTACCCCGAAACGCGCATTCTCGGGTACCGACGCGTCTGCTCGCCGAAAAAGGCTCGCCGGAAAATGGGGAGCCGAAATGCCAAGGGCGGTGAACATTTTGGGCGATCCGTTCAGCCTGCGCCAGGGTGTACGTTGCTGATATGGGACTCGCCACCGGGCAGCTGACGCCGATCGAAGAGACGGCATTTCTGACCGTCTACGCCCGCGCGCTGGACAGCCGGTGGGCCCGCCCGATCCTCGCCGACACCTGGGCCGACGATGCGGTGACCCGCATCGACTACGACTTCGCCGGCCTCGGGGTGCAGACCAGCGTGGCCTGCCAGACGGCGCTGCGGGCCAAGATGCTCGACGACCGGGTCAGACGCTTCGTCGCCGAGCACCCCGACGCCGTGGTGGTCGACCTCGGCGGCGGGCTGGACAGCGGCGCCTACCGGGTGGCGCCGCCGGCCACCGTGGACTGGTACAGCGTCGACCTGCCCGGGATCAGCGCGCTGCGTGAGCAGGTGCTGCCGGCGCGCCCCCAGGTGCACACGGTCGCGGCGTCGCTGACCGATCCGGACTGGACCGATCCGATCCCCTCCGACCGGCCCACCATGGTGGTGGCCGACGGACTGTTCGCCTTCCTCGCCGAATCGGCGATCATCGATGTGATCCGAACCGTCACCGGCCATTTCGGGTCCGGCGAACTGGCCTTCAACGACTACGGTGGCATCGGATGGTTGAGCCGGGCCGCGATCAGGCTCTATCCGCAGAAAATGTACAAGGACGTCGGAAGCCAATGGGGCTACACGGGTTTCAAAGACGCTCACCACCCGCAGACCTGGAGCCCCGGGCTGCGGTTGGTCGAGGAGGCCAGCCTCGCCCATCAGCCCGAGGTCGACCTGTTCCCGAGTTGGCTGCGCATCGCGACCCGGCTGACCGGTATGTCCAGGGCCACCGCCCGCAAGGCCCGCATCCTGCGGTACGCGTTCTGAGCGGTGCGGCGCGGTCAGGTCGGTACCGCGTGGTGAATGCCGCAGGTGCATGCGTCCAGGGACGAGCACCTGCACTGGACGGCCAACTCGATGATCTCCCTGGCCCGCGTCAGCGCCCGCATCTGCTCATCGATCTCGGCGAGCTTGGCCCGTGCGAGGGCCCGTCCGACCGGTCGCCCGGGAGTGTCGTCGTCCATCAGGGCGGCGATGTCCTCGAGCGCGAATCCCGCCGCCTTGCACAACCGGATCACGCCGAGCCGCAGCAGGACCGATTCCGGATATCGGCGCTGCCCGCCCACCCGCTCCGGAGCCGGTAACAGGCCGACCCGCTCGTAGTAGCGCAGCGCGGTGGGCGCGACACCGGCGCGGCGCGACACGTCGCCGATCGTCAGCCGGGTGGTCATGTGGGACTCCTCATCGGGCACGCTTGACTTAGAGTTAACTCTAAGTTGTTGACTGGAGTCATGCCATTGACCGAGAACCTGCGCCGCTCCCGCTTTGCGCTGCTGCGCACCTTCCGACGCGACGGTACGCCCGTCGACACCCCGATCTGGTTCACCGCCGACGGCGACCATACCGTCGTGTTCCGCACCAAGAAGGGGCCCAAGACCGCGCGGCTCGACGCCAATCCCGACATCGAGCTCACCGCGTGCGACTACCGCGGCCGGATCACCGACCCGGCCACCGTGCGCGGCAAGGCGTCGATCCTGACCGGCGGCGAGGCGCAACGAGCCAACCTGGCCCTGCGGCGTCGCTACGGCTGGCAGTGGAACATCGTGCCGCTGCTCACGATCCCCGGCGTCACCAACGTGCACCGCGGGGCTGCCGCTGCGCGACAAGCTCCGCCGAGCCCTGGCCCGCGAGGTCTGGCCGGACAGCGCGATCGTCCGAATCGAGTTGACACCGTAGCTACCCGAGGCAGCCCGGCCCCAGCAGTGCCTTGAGGTCGCCCATCAGTGCCGAGGACGGCGTCACCCGCAGTGCCTGGTCCAACTCCAGCGTCGTGATCCGCTCACCGCTGATCAACCGCAGGTGCACCTGGGCGGTGCCGGGATGATTGGCCAGCACCTGTTTGAGCGCGCTGACCTTGTCCACCGTGCACTGCCGGGTCGGCAGGCTCACCGCGAGCGGCCGGTTCACCTGGGCACTGGAGAAGTCCGGTACCACCAGTTCATGGGCGATCAGGGCGATCCGGTCATCGCGCGCGGCCACCTTCGCCTTGACCAGCACCACCACGTCGTCGGCGATCTCGGCACCGAACAGCGAATACGTCTGCGGGAAGAACAACACCTCGATACCACCGGTGAGATCCTCCAACTGCGCTGAGGCCCAGGGCAATCCGTTCTTGTTGACGCGGCGGTTGACCGAGGCCAGAATGCCGCCCACCAACACCTGGGCGTCGTTGGCGACGTCCCCGTCCAGGATCGCCGGGATCTGGGTGTCGACCTGCGCGGACAGCAGATGCGCGATGCCGTTGAGCGGATGGCCGGACACGTACAGGCCCAGCATCTCGCGTTCGAGCGCCAGCTTGTGCTTGTCCTCCCACTCCTCATCGGGCACCTTGATGGTGAAAACCGAGTCCCCCATGTCGGCGCCGGACCCGTCGGCACCGCCGAACAGGTCGAACTGCCCCATCGCCTCGGCCTTCTTGGTGCCGAGCACCGAATCCACGGCGTCGGTGTGCACCAGGAACAACCCCTTGCGGGGATGGCCGAGCGAATCGAACGCGCCGGCCTTGACCAGCGATTCGGTGACCTTCTTGTTGCAGGCGGCGATCTCGATCTTGTTCAGGTAGTCCGAGAAATCGGTGTACTTCCCCTTCTCGGTGCGTGAACTGATCAGTGAGGAAACGACATTGGCGCCCACGTTACGCACTGCGCCGAGCCCGAACCGGATGTCGTCACCGACCGAGGCGAAGTTCTGCACCGACTCGTTGACATCGGGCGGCAGCACCGTGATGCCCAGCCGCCTGCAGTCGGCCAGGTACACCGCGGCCTTGTCCTTGTCGTCGCCGACGGAGGTGAGCAGACCCGCCATGTACTCGGCCGGATAGTTCGCCTTGAGGTAGGCCGTCCAGTACGACACCAGCCCGTACCCGGCGGCGTGCGACTTGTTGAACGCGTAGCCGGCGAATGGAAGGATGGTGTCCCACAACGCTTTCACGGCGCCCTCGGAGAAGCCGTTGGCGGTCATGCCCTCCTTGAAACCCTTGTACTCGGCCTCGAGCACTTCGAGTTTCTTCTTACCCATGGCTTTTCGGAGCGCATCGGCCTTACCCATGGTGTAGGAGGCCACCTTCTGGGCGATGAACATGATCTGCTCTTGGTAGACGATCAGGCCGTAGGTCTCGGCCAGGATCTCCTTGAGCGGTTCCTCGAGCTCGGGATGGATCGGCTTGATGGCCTGGCGGCCGTTCTTGCGGTCGGCGTAGTCGTTGTGGGCGTTCATCCCCATCGGGCCGGGCCGGTACAGCGCCAGCACCGCGACGATGTCGTTGAACCCGGTGGGCTGCATGCGGCGCAGCAGGTCACGCATCGGACCGCCGTCGAGCTGGAACACGCCGAGCGTGTCACCGCGGCCCAGGAGTTCGTAGGCGGCGGGATCGTCGAGCGACAGCGACTCCAGATCGAGGTCGACACCCCGGTTGGCTTTGATGTTCTCGATCGCGTCGCCGATGATGGTCAGGTTCCGCAGCCCGAGGAAGTCCATCTTCAGCAGGCCGATGGCCTCACACGACGGATAGTCCCAGCCGGTGATGACGGCACCGTCCTGGGGCCTGCGCCACAGCGGGATCGCGTCGATGAGCGGCTCGGAGCTCATGATCACCGCGCACGCGTGCACACCCGCGTTGCGGACCAGGCCTTCCAGGCCGCGGGCGGTCTCGTAGATGGTGCGCACATCGGGATCGGTGTCGATCAGGGCGCGGACCTCGGCGGCCTCCTTGTACCGCTCGTGGTTGGGATCGGTGATCCCCGACACCGGGATGTCCTTGGCCATGATCGGCGGCGGCAGCGCCTTGGTGATCCGGTCGGCGATCGCGAAGCCCGGCTGCCCGTAGTGCACCCGCGCCGAATCCTTGAGCGCGGCCTTGGTTTTGATGGTGCCGAAGGTGATGACCTGGGCGACCCGGTCGCTGCCCCACTTGTTGGCCGCGTAGCGCAGCATCTCGCCGCGCCTGCGGTCGTCGAAGTCGATGTCGATATCGGGGGCCGACGGACGTTCGGGGTTGAGGAACCGCTCGAACAGCAGGCCGTGCGGGATCGGGTCGATGTTGGTGATGCCCAGTGCGTAGGCCACCAGGGAACCCGCCGCCGAGCCACGGCCCGGCCCCACCCGGATGTCGACGGACCTGGCGTAGTTGATCAGGTCGGCCACGATCAGGAAGTAGGACGGGAATCCCTTGTCGCAGATGACCTTGATCTCGTAGGCCGCCCGGTCGGTGTAGTCGGCGGGCACGGGGTCCCCCCGGAACCGTCGCCGCAGCCCGGCGGTCACCTCATGGGTGAGCCAGGACGCCTGATCGTGCCCGTCGGGCACCGGGAAGATCGGCATCCGGTCCCGCTCGGCCCACACCTCCCCGTACGACTGGACCCGCTCGCCGATCAGCACCGTGGAATCGCAGGCGCCGGGCACCTGGGCATCCCACAGCTCACGCATCTCGGCGGCGGATTTGAGGTAGTAGCCGTCACCGTCGAATTTGAACCGGTTCGGGTCCGAGAGGGTCTTGCCGGTCTGGATGCACAGCAGCGCCTCGTGATTCTGCGAGGCGTCGCGGGTCACGTAATGGCAGTCGTTGGTGGCCAGCGGCGGGATCGCGAGCTTTTTGCCGACCTCGAGCAGGCCTTCGCGGACCCGGCGCTCGATCCCGAGACCGTGATCCATCAACTCGAGGAAGAAGTTGTCCGGGCCGAAGATCTCGCGCCATTTGGCCGCCGCGGCCAGGGCCTCGTCATGGTGTCCGAGCCGCAACCGGGTCTGCACCTCGCCGGACGGGCATCCGGTGGTCGCGATGATCCCCTCGGCGTGTTCGGCGATGATCTCGGCGTCCATCCGCGACCACTTGCCGAGCTGCCCCTCGAACGAGGCGAGCGAGGACAGCTTGAACAGGTTGCGCAGACCGGTCGCGTTCTCGGCGACCATCGTCATGTGGGTGTAGGCGCCGCTGCCCGAGACGTCGTCGCTCTTCTGACTCGGATCCCCCCACTGGATCCGCTTGGTATCGAATCGGGAACCGGGCGCGATGTAGGCCTCGACCCCGATGATCGGTTTGATCCCGGCCTTGGTCGCGGAGTTGTAGAACTCACTCGCCCCGAACATGTTTCCGTGGTCGGTCATCCCGATCGCAGACATCTGCAGCCGCTGCGCCTCGGCCAGCATGGGGGTGATCTTCGCGGCACCGTCCAGCATCGAGTATTCGGTGTGGTTATGCAGGTGCACGAACGAGTCACTCATAGGGTCGCCAGTCTATTGCTCCCCACCGACAGGGCCCGGCGTGTCGCGGTGCGTGTCCCCGCGGTCAGCACGATGACGATTCCGGTTCGGCCGAATCGACGGGCCGGGGCGCGGGCGGAACCGGTTTTCCGGTCACCGCGCCCACCGTCATGACGACCAGTGCCACCCAGATCAACGCGAAGCCGACCCACCGCAGCACCGGCATCGGCTCGTGGGCCACCATCACACCCCACACCATCTGGAGGGCGGGGTTCAGATAGAACAACAGCCCGAGGGTAACCAGCTGGAGCCGCTGCGCGGCCGCGGCGAACAGCAGCAGCGGGATCGCCGTGACGGGACCGGCCAACAACAGCAGCAGCGCGTGGCCGCTGCCCTCGTCGAGGAAGTGGGCGCGGCCCAGCACCTCCAGCGCGATCAGATAGCCGCCGGCCAGGGGCAGCGCGAGCAGTGTCTCGACCGCGACGCCCACCCGGGGATCGGCCCGGACGACCTTCTTGACCAGACCGTAGATCCCGAACGACAGGGCCAGCACCACGGCGATATAGGGCGGTGCACCGACCTGGACGGTCAGGACCACGACCGCGGCCACGGCGATGACCAGCGCCACCGCCTGCCACCGGTTGATCCGTTCCCGCAGCACCACCACCCCGAGCGCGACGCTGACCAACGGGTTGATGAAGTATCCGAGCGCGGCGTCGACGACGTGACCGGTGGTGGCGGCCAGGATGTAGGTGCCCCAGTTGATCGAGATCAACGCCGACGCGGCCAGCAGTTGCAGCCAGGTGCGTGGCGTCAGGCGGCGCAGATCGCCCAGCCGGCGGGCCACCGCGACCACCAGCAGCAGAAACACCGCGCTCCACACGATGCGGTGCGCCAGGATCTCCAGCGGGCCGGCAGGGAGCAGCAGCACGAAGAAGCCGGGGAACAGTCCCCAGAAGATGTAGGCCATCGTGCCGAACAGCACTCCGGACCGGCGCTGGTCCCCCACCGTCAGTGCTGGCGGAGTTTATCGAGGGCGGCCTGCAGATCGTCCGGGTAAGGGCTGGTGATCTCGATCCGGCGCCCATCGGCCGGGTGCGCGAACGCCAACGACCGGGCGTGCAGCCACTGCCGTTGCAGGCTGAGCTTTTTCGCCAGCGTCGGGTCGGCGCCGTAGGTCAGGTCGCCGCAGCACGGATGGTGCAGCGCCGCGAAGTGCACCCGGATCTGGTGGGTGCGCCCGGTTTCCAGCTCGATGTCGAGCAGGCTGGCCGCCTGGAACGCCTCGAGGGTGTCGTAGTGGGTGATGCTGTGCCTGCCGTCCTCGACCACCGCGAATTTCCAGTCGTGGCCCCGGTGCCGCCCGATCGGGGCGTCGATGGTTCCGCTCGACGGATCGGGATGGCCCTGCACGAGCGCGTGGTAGCGCTTGTCCACCGTGCGCTGTTTGAAGGCCCGCTTGAGCACCGTGTAGGCGCGCTCGGACAGGGCCACCACCATCACGCCGGAGGTTCCGACGTCCAGCCGGTGCACGATGCCCTGACGCTCGTGAATGCCCGAGGTGCTGATCCGGAAGCCGGCGGCGGCCAGCCCGCCCAGCACGGTCGGACCGTGCCAGCCGACCGTGGCGTGCGCGGCGACCCCCGGCGGTTTGTCGACCGCGACGATGTCGGCGTCGGAGTACAGGATCGCCATGCCCTCGATATCGACCGGGGTGTTCTCCACCGGGGCGGGCGCCTCGGGCAGCCGCACCTCCAGCCAGGCGCCGGCCACCAGCTTGTCCGATTTTCCCGCCGGGGCACCGTCGAGTTCGACGCCGCCCTCCTCGGCCATCGCCGCGGCGACGGTCCGGGACAGCCCGAGCAGCCGGGCCAGCCCGGCGTCGACCCGCATACCGGCCAGCCCCTCGGGGACCGGCATCGACCGGGTGGTCACTATGACGGTTCGGCCTGGCGGCCGACCGCACTCGATTCGTCCGATCCGGTTTCGGGTTTGGCCGCCTCGCCATCCTCCGGCGGGTCGGGATTCTCCTCGGGTTCAGGGTCTCCCTGCGCCTCCGGCCGGCGCCGGCCGACGGTGTCGAAGTCGAATCCGAACAGCGACAACGCCACCAGCAGGATCGCGCCGCCGACCACCGACGGATCGGCCACGTTGAACACCGGCCACCAGCCGACGGAGAAGAAATCCACCACATGTCCGCGCAGCGGGCCGGGGGCACGGAAGAACCGGTCGATCAGGTTGCCGGTCGCGCCACCGAGAATCATGCCAAGCCCGATCGCCCACCACGGCGACACCAGCCGGCGCCCCATGAAGACGATGCCGATCACCACACCGGTGGCGATCAGCGTCAGCACCCAGGTGTAGCTGGTCGCCATGGAGAACGCCGCGCCGGAGTTCCGGACCAGGGTCCAGGTCACCGTGTCACCGATGATCGACACCGGCTGGCCGGGCGTCAGGAGCCGCACCGCGAGCACCTTGGTCACGACGTCGACCAGCAGCACCACCCCGGCAACCGCGAGCAGCAGGCGTAGCCGGCGCCGTGGCGCGGCGGGGGGCTTTGCGTCCCCGGGGGCGTCGGTCACCGGGTCCACCGGGCCAGACGTTTCATCAGTCACTCCCCCATCATCCCAAAGTGCCCGTGCGGGACAATCTCGACCGTGACCCAACCTGCGACCAAGCCTCGGCGCGTAGTCGTCGTCACCACCGGCGGCACCATCGCGACCAGCACCGACCGTGCCGGTGTGCGGCACCCGACCCGGACCGGCGCCGAGTTGACGGCCGGGCTGCGGGTGCCCGCGGAGATCAGTGTCATCGACGTGATGGCCGCCGACAGCGCTCAGCTCGGCCCTGCCGACTGGGACCGGATCCGGATCGCCGTCGGTGACGCGACGCCGACCGCGGACGGTGTGGTGGTGACCCACGGCACCGACACGATGGAGGAGACGGCGCTGTGGCTGGAACTGACCTATGCCGGTGACGTGCCCGTGGTGCTGACCGGGTCGCAACGCAGCGCCGATGCCCCCGACAGCGACGGCCCCGACAATCTGCGGGACGCGCTGACCGTGGCCGCCGACCGGGGAGCCCGTGCTCTCGGGGTGGCGGTGTGCTTCGCCGGCACCGTCTGGCAGCCCCTCGGGCTGCGCAAACGCGATACCCGTGAGCTGGCGGCCTACAGCGGAACGGCGATCGGAACCGTCGCCGACGGCGCCTTCACGGGACCGTCGATCCGGGTGCGGCCGTTCCTCGGGGAACTGTCGGCGGCAACCGCACCGCGGGTCGACATCGTCGCGGCGTACCCGGGCGGCGACACCGCCGCGCTCGACGCCTGCGTCGCCGCGGGGGCCAGGGCCATCGTGCTGGAAGGTATGGGGTCGGGCAACGCCGGAGCCGCGATGATCGACGGAGTCCGGCGGCACTGTCGCGACGGGGTGATCGTCGCGGTGTCCACCCGGGTCCCGTTCGGGGAGGTCGCCGTCGAGTACGGGTCGGGGCGGGCACTGGCCGACGCGGGCGCGATGTTGCTGCCGGGTCTGCGGCCCCCGCAGGCGCGGGTTCTGCTGATCGCGGCGCTGGCGGCGGGCCGCCCGGTCGGCGAGGTGCTCGGCCGGTGGGGTTGACGCCTGCGGCTCGGCCGGTTCAACTGACTACATGCTGTACCGCATCGCGCTGTGCGCCGCGGCCGGTCTGGTGACGTTGGCTACGGCGCCGACGGCCGCCGCCGAGCCCCCGCCGGGCGCCGACGACATCGACTCCTATCCGGTCGCCGAGGGTCACTACTCCTCGCCAACGGATTTCTACGGGGTCTTCTTCAAGACACCGGACGGGCGGCACTGCGGGATCGGGCCCAACGGCGGGCCGGTCGGCTGCGATGCGGTGCCCACCGATGCACCCGCCGGCACCAATCAGATCGTGGTCAACAGCGGGGTTCCCGCGACCTACCGGTTCTCCGAGCAGCAGTCGTTCACCCGCGACGTCGACGTCCTGCCGGAGGGGCACCGGCTGGAGAACTGGGGCGCCAGCTGCGGTGTCGGCCATCAGGGCACGGTGACCTGTAAGACCTACGGGCAGCACGGCTTCGTGCTGTCCAGCACCTACGGCGTGCTCTGGTAGTCGGCCAGCCCGTCGAGGTAGTCGCGCCAGTCCAGGCTGGCGACCGGATCGGCCCTGCCGATGCCGGGGACGTCCACGGCGAATGTGCGGGCCGGCCCCGGCCCGGTGCCTCGGGTTTCGAACCGGACCGTCATCACCCCATGTCCGGTGCCCTGGATCCAGCCGTAGCCGTGCTCGGGATGGAGCACATCGTCGCCGATCCGCCACACCGGGCCTGCCGACGCCGACGGTGCCGCCTCGACCGGCTGATGGGTGTCCGATACCTCTCCTGCCTGGTCCAGATCGGGGAACAAGGACTCCTGACGGACATCGGACAATCCCGAAAATCCCACGCCGACAAGGCGAATCGGGCCGATCTCGACCGGATCGAGGAGTAGCCGGCGCGCGCTGGAGATCAACGTGACGGCCTCGGTGGTGGCGTAGGGCAGCGTCGCCGAGCGGGTCAGCGTGCTCATATCGGACTTCTTCAGTTTCACGGTCACGGTTCGCGCGCCCCGCCCGTCCTTCTCCAGCCGCCGGTGCGCGTGGGCGCCGATCGGCCCGATCGCGTCCTGCAGCTGGGCCATCGTGGTGAGATCCTCGGGGAAGGTCGACTCCGCGCTGATCTGTTTGGCTTCCGCGCGTTCGGCCACCGGCCGGTCATCGACGCCGCGGGCCAGCTGGTGCAGCGCCAGGCCCACGGTCGGGCCGAGCACACTGGCCGCCTCGGCATCCGACAACGCCGCGAACGCGCCGATGGTCTCGATCCCGATCCGGTGCAGTTTGTCCTCGGCGACGGGGCCGATCCCCCACAGCCGGCGCACCGGCAGCCCCTCCAGCAGCCGGAGTTCCTCGTCGCGCCGCACCACCCGGATGCCGTCCGGTTTGGCCAGACCGGACGCGATCTTGGCGATCTGCTTGCCCGAACCGGCACCCACCGAGGCGACCAGGCCGGTTTCCCGGCGAACCGCGGTCCGCAACTGCTGGCAGAAGTCCTCGACCGCGTCGGCGGTGGCACCCGCGAGCTCTACCGGCTCACCGAACGCCTCGTCGAACGACAGCTGTTCGAGCACCGGGACCAGGCCGCGGACCGTGTCGAGTGCCCGCCGGCTGGCCACCCCGTAGACCACCCCGCGCGGCGGCAGCACCACCGCGGGCGCGCCGACCAGCCTGCGGGCCTGATGCATCGGCATCGCCGAGCGGGCTCCGTAGCGCCGGGCCTCGTAGCTCGCGCCGGCCACCACCCCGCGCCCACCGAGCCCGCCGACCAGGACCGGACGGCCGCGCAGGGTGGGCCGGGCCAACTGCTCGACGGATGCGAAGAACGCGTCCATATCGAGATGCAGCACCCAGCGCACGTCTCGAATGCTATTGGGCCGGGCCGACGTGACATCGTTGACGGTATGGCTGCGCATGTTGACGACGTACCGATCAGCGACGCCTCGATCCGGCTCGGCCAGTTCCTCAAGCTGGCCAACCTGATCGACAGCGGTTCGGACGCCAAGTCGGTGATCGCCAAGGGCCTGGTGTCGGTCAACGGCACGGTCGAATACCGACGCGGCCGCCAGTTGCGCGACGGCGACGAGGTCAAGCTGGCCGGCCGCACCGCCCGCGTGATCGCCGAGGGCTGACACCCAGGGTGAGCTCGGACCGTCAGGCCTTGGCGATCGCCACCCGCACGCCGTCACCGATCTCGGCCCCGTCCCCGATCTCGGTGAACTCGAACGTGGTGGCCAGGATCTCCCCGGCGATGAGATCGCGGTGGGCCCGCGCCCAGGCGTCATAACGGGCGGGCACCGAGATCCGCACGTCGATCCGGTCGGATACGTCCAGCCCGGTCGACTTGCGCAGCTCCTGAAGCTCGCGGATCCGGTCCTTGGCCCAGCCCTCGGCCTCCAGTTCCTCGGTCACCGTGCCGTCGAGCACCACCAGCCCGGCCCCGTCGGGCAGGGCCGCCGTCCATTCCGCGTCGGCGGCCACCAGCTTGGCCGTGTACTCCTCGGGCAGCAGGGTGGCCGGACCCGCGGTCAGTGTCCCGTCCGGGTTGACCACACCCTCCCCCGCCTTGACCGCCTTGATCGCGGCCTGCACCTCCTTGCCGATCCTCGGCCCGGCGACCCGCGCGTTGACCGCCAGCTCGAACCGGCCGTAGGCCGGAACGTCGTCGGTCAGCTCGACGGCCTTGACGTTGAGCTCATCGGCGATCAGATCGGCGAACGGCGCCAAACTGTCCGGGTTGTGAACGGCCACCGTGAGTTTCGGCAACGGCAGGCGCACCCGCAGCTTATTGGCCTTGCGCAGCGAGGACGCCGACGAGCACACCTCGCGGACCTGGTCCATCGCCGCCACCAGATCGGGATCCTTTGGCAGCACATCGCCCTCGGGCCAATCGGTCAGGTGCACCGAGCGCTCGCCGGTCAACCCACGCCAGATCACCTCGGTGGCCAGTGGCAGCAGCGGTGCGGCGATCCGGCAGGTCACCTCGAGCACGGTGTGCAAGGTGTCGATGGCCTCAGCGTCCTCCTCCCAGAACCGCGAACGTGACCGTCGCACATACCAGTTGGTGAGCGCCTCGGTGAACTGCCGCAGCTCGTCGCAGGCCCCGGAGATGTCGCACACATCGAGGGCCGCGGTGAGGTCGTCGCGCAGCTGGGCCAACTTCGCCAGGATGTAGCGGTCGAGCACATTCTTCGAATCGGTGCGCCAGACACCCTTCTTCGGCGCGTATAGCGCCAGGAACGTGTAGGCGTTCCACAGCGGCAGCAGTACCTGGCGGACCCCCTCGCGGATGCCCTGCTCGGTGACGATGAGGTTGCCGCCGCGCAGGATCGGCGAGGCCATCAGGAACCACCGCATGGCGTCGGAGCCGTCCCGGTCGAACACCTCGGTGACATCCGGATAGTTGCGCAGCGACTTGCTCATCTTCTGGCCGTCGTTGCCCAACACGATGCCGTGGGCGACACAGGTTTTGAATGCCGGCCGGTCGAACAGCGCCGTGGACAGCACGTGCATCATGTAGAACCAGCCACGCGTCTGACCGATGTACTCGACGATGAAATCGGCCGGGAAATGCGATTCGAACCACTCGGCGTTCTCGAACGGATAATGCACCTGCCCGTACGGCATCGATCCGGAGTCGAACCACACGTCGAACACGTCCTCGATGCGGCGCATCGTGGACCTGCCGGTCGGGTCGTCGGGATTGGGCCGGGTCAGTTCGTCGATGTAGGGACGGTGCAGATTGTCCGGCCGCACCCCGAAATCGCGCTCGAGTTCGTCGAGGCTGCCGTACACGTCAACCCGCGGGTACGCCGGATCGTCGGACTTCCACACCGGAATCGGGCTGCCCCAGTACCGGTTCCGCGAGATCGACCAATCCCTGGCATTCGACA
This sequence comes from Mycobacterium sp. NPDC003449, assembly GCF_053588415.1. NCBI lineage: Bacteria > Bacillati > Actinomycetota > Actinomycetes > Mycobacteriales > Mycobacteriaceae > Mycobacterium > Mycobacterium sp. NPDC003449. The sequence continues at coordinate 1,721 of NZ_JBSFPX010000187.1, read as the reverse complement.
GCCACTTGCCGAACTGCCCGTCCTTGACATGCTCGGGGTACCAGGTGATCTGGTCATTGAGCTCGACCATCCGGTCGCGGAACTCGGTGACCTTGACGAACCACGACGACACCGCGCGGTAGATCAGCGGATTGCGGCACCGCCAACAATGCGGATAGGAGTGCTCGTAGGTTTCGTGGCGCAGCAGCACCGCGCCATTAAGAGCTGCGCCCGCCGCACCGTTCTTGAGATCGCGGATGATCTGCGGGTTCGCGTCGAACACATGCAGGCCCGCATAGTCGGGCACCGTCGCGTCGAATCGGCCCTTGGCGTCCACCGGGGTGACCGCGACGATATCGGCGGCGTCGGCGGTCGCCTTGTCATCCTCACCATAAGCCGGGGCCATGTGCACGATCCCGGTGCCGTCCTCGGTGCTGACGAATTCCGCGGGAAGCACCGTGAACGAGTTGGCCGCATCCATGAAGTACGGGAACGGGGGCAGGTAACGGGTCCCGAGCAGATCCCGGCCGGCGTAGGACCCGAGGACCTCGGGGTCCTCACCCAGCTCACGCGCGTAGGCCGCCAGCCGGGCCTGGGCCAGCACGTAACGCCGCCCGTCGGGACCCCGTACCTGCACGTAGCTGACATCGGGATTGACCGCGACGGCCTGATTGGACGGCAGCGTCCACGGCGTAGTGGTCCAGATCAGCAGGTGGGCGCCCTTCAGCTGACCATCGGTGACGGTGAAACCGACCGTCAGCGCCGGGTCCTGGCGGCTCTGGTAGACGTCGTCGTCCATCCGCAACTCATGGTTGGACAGCGGCGTCTCGTCATTCCAGCAGTACGGCAGCACCCGGTTGCCCTCATAGGCCAGGCCCTTGTCCCACAGTCGTTTGAACGCCCAGATCACCGACTCCATGAAGCCGAGATCCAGGGTCTTGTAATCGTTGTCGAAGTCGACCCAGCGAGCCTGGCGGGTCACATACGCCCGCCACTCGTCGGTGTACTTGAGCACCGAGGCACGGCAGGCGTCGTTGAACTTCCCGATGCCCATCTCCTCGATCTGCGCCTTGTCGCTGATGCCGAGTTGACGCTGCACCTCGAGTTCGGCGGGCAGGCCGTGGGTGTCCCAGCCGAATCGCCGTTCGACCTTGTAGCCGCGCATGGTGCGGTAGCGCGGGACGATGTCCTTGACGTAGCCGGTGAGCAGGTGACCGTAATGCGGCAGGCCGTTGGCGAACGGCGGCCCGTCGTAGAAGACGTACTCCTCGGCGCCGTCGCGACGCGCGATGCTCGCCCGGAAGGTGTCGTCACTGGCCCAGAAGTCGAGCACCTCGAGTTCCCGCTCGGGAAAGTTCGGGGCGGCCGGCTTGGGGTAGGCGGTCACGTGCGTCTCGTCTCCTGTGCCCTCTGCCGGGGCCCGTCCGGGCTCCGGTGCGATTCAGGCACGGGGACGACGTCGCGCGGGTGCGCGAGCGCCGCGGTACCACCCCGCTTGCGTGCCGGACATCGGCACGCCGCTCAACTCATGGGCGATCACGGGCCCACCCGTTCGGTTCTACTGAGCTGCCCCTGACCGGGGCCGCCGTTCTTCCGAAGACTCCCCGGTGATGGCCGGATCGGCGTCGATGCACAAATTCTAATGAGCCTTGCAAATCGGGGATGGCGGGCCTATCCGGAGGTGACCTCGATCAGGGCGAGGGGGAACTGTTCGGCCAGTTCCTCGACCGTGTAGCGGTCGA